>JBGPNU010000006.1:0-21788 GCA_041487675.1 Binatus sp. (SeqCode) | reverse complement strand
GTACGCGCGGATCATCGCGACTTCGAAATCGACGCTCCGGAGCGCGCAGAAGCTCGATACGACCGTTGCGAACAGCACCCCGACGTCGATTCCCTCGCGATCCATGTCCTTGATTCTGATCTGCGGATCGAATCCGCCCCGCGGATCCGGCGTCTCGCCATGGAGCTTGCGCCCGGTGCGCATCAGTGGCTTGTCCACACCCGCCACACCGAGCGGCCGCCCGGTGTTCAACTGATGGAAATAGCCGAAGAAGTATTTCGACGACCGCGTCGCGGCGAGCTTCTTCAGTTCCTCGAGATCGGGTTTGAACTTGCTCTCGAGGTACTGGTCGTACAGCTCGTTGGGCTCCATCACATGGCCGTCAGCGTCGATCACCTTGATGCCGTTGAACATGAGGAGCCTCCCGCGCGTAAATCCACTTATCGCGCATCGCAACCGCGAAACTCAAGCAACCCCCTTCTGGTTCCCTCGCCCGTTGTCGGGAGGTGCCACTGGCACACGGGTTAGGGTGAGGGACATCTGCGTGGCGCAACTGTCTGGTGCGCGACGCACTGCCGCAAAAATTAAGAAAGGTCGCTCAGGCCAAGCTCAAGGTAAACGCCGGCCGCATCTTCTCCCGACCCAGGTGCAGGGGCTGGCCCCTGCCGCTTTCCCCGCCGCGACGCTTCGATTAAACATTGCACGCTATGGATTCGCGAGCCGACGATATCACCACCGCGCCCGTGCGCTCGATCACCTCCGCCGACGCGGCGCATACGCTGTTCGCGAGCTTCCTCGGCTGGACCCTCGACGCCTTCGATTTCTTCGTCCTTATTTTCGTGATGCCCGCCGTGGCCACGGAATTCCATCGCCCCGTCGCTCATATCGCCTTTACGATCACCGCGACGCTCGCGCTGCGTCCGGTAGGTGCGCTGGTCTTCGGCTGGGTCGCCGACCGCTATGGCCGCCGTATCCCGCTGATGGTCGATGTCATCTTTTATTCCGTGGTCGAAGTGATGAGCGGTTTGGCGCCCAGCTACGGATGGTTCCTGTTCATGCGCGCGCTGTACGGAATCGGGATGGGCGGGGAGTGGGGCGTCGGCGCCTCGCTCGCGATGGAGGCGGTCTCGCCGCGCCGGCGCGGACTTTTCTCCGGCCTGCTCCAGGAAGGTTACGCCGTCGGCTATCTGCTCGCGGCGGGCGCGTTCTTCTTCGTCTTCCCGCTCTTCGGATGGCGCGCGATGTTTTTTCTTGGCGGCGCACCCGCGCTGCTGACGCTCTATATCCGCGCCAAAGTGCCCGAGTCCGAGGCTTGGGAGCGCACCCGTCCCGACATGACGCGGATTCGCAACGCGATTCGCGACAACCTGAAACTGTTCCTCTATCTATGCGTTCTGATGACCGCGATGAACTTCGTCGCGCACGGCACGCAGGATATGTATCCCACCTTTCTGGAAAAGGATCGCGGCCTCGATACCCGCACCGTCGCGACTATCGCGGTCATCTATAATGTCGGCGCGCTGCTCGGCGGCCTGACCTTCGGGACTCTGTCGGATCGCATCGGCCGGCGCCGTGCGATGGCGATAGCGGTCATCTGCGCCGGGCTGGTCATCCCGCTATGGATCTATCCGAGCACTCTCGTCGTCCTGACCATCGGCGCATTCCTGATGCAGTTCATGGTGCAGGGCGCGTGGGGCGTAATCCCGGCTCATCTGACCGAGCTCTCGCCGCCGGAAGTCCGTGGATTGTTCTCGGGCCTCGCCTACCAGATAGGAGTGTTGCTCGCGTCGGGCGCCGCCGTCAGCCAAGCCCTACTCGCCGAGAGATACGGCTACGCCGCGACACTAGCGTGCATCGCCGCAATCGTGATGCTCTCCGCGACCGTCGTAATCCTGCTCGGCCGCGAGCGGATGGGCCGCGACCTCCACTCCAGCGCCCCGTGAAATTTCTTACCTCGCCCGTTCCTTCACGGGAGAGGAGCCGACCGCCCTGCGGCCGGTAGGTGAGGGTTCTGCGCGTTATCGTGGCGCCGGACCGCTTCCAAAATCTGAGCACTCTGAAACCGCGCGTCTCAAGCCGTGATGTTCGTGCATCGTCATAGCGCCTTTGCGCGTCCGCGTGCTGTTCTCCGCCGAGTTCGACGATCAGCCGCGCTCCGCGGCAGCGGCGAGCGATCCAGAACCCTCACCTACCGGCCGCGATGCGGCCGGCCTCCTCTCCCGTAGAAATAACGGGCGAGGTATTGGAGGCGGTCGGCAGATGAGGGTGCCGCCTGAGTCTCCTCGACTCCGATCTAGGCTCGTAATCAACATTTATCAAGCTGTATCAATCATCACGTATAATGCACACCGGTGGCGCGGGTCCGCTGCCTCGCCGGGCAGTTCGCCAAAAACGCCGGCGTAGTTGCACGTCCACTGAAAAAAGCGCTAAACGAACGGTATGCTGGAGGTGACGCCATGAAATTTGGCCTCTTCTATGAAATCTCGGTGCCGCGGCCGTGGGGGCGCGAAACCGAAAAAAACGTTTACGACAACTGCCTCGAGCAGGTCGCCCTCGCCGACACGCTGGGCTTCGATTCCGTGTGGGCCGTCGAACATCATTTTCTCGAGGAATATTCGCATTGCCCCGCCCCCGAGTTGTTCCTGACCGCGTGCGCCATGAAAACCAAGAAAATGCGCGTCGGCCACGGCATCATCGTGTGCGTCCCCGAGTTCAACCATCCTATTAAAATCGCCGAGCGCACCGCCGTCCTCGATATCCTCTCCGGCGGCCGTCTCGACGTCGGCACCGGCCGCTCCGCCACCTGGACCGAACTCGGCGGCTTCCGCGCGAGCCCCGACGAAACCAAAAAGACCTGGGACGAATTCGTCCACTGCCTTCCGAAAATGTGGACCCAGGAGCGCTACTCCTACAATGGACGCTCGTGGTCGATGCCCCAGCGCACGATCGTTCCCAAGCCCTACCAGAAACCGCATCCTCCGCTCTGGGTCGCGGTCACCAGCCCCGGCACCGAGATCGATGCCGCCGAGCGCGGGATGGGCAGTCTCGGGCTGACCTTCGGCGGATTCGCCGAGCAGGACGAGAAGGTCAAGCGCTATCGCAAAATCATCCGCAACTGCACTCCGGTCGGCGAGTTCATCAACGAAGCCGTCTCATCGGTGAACTTTCTTTATTGTCATGAAGATGACGCCGTGGGCGTGAAGGTTGGCCGGCGCCTTACCGGCACCTTCAACTATCTCGCCGCGCAGTTGCTCGCCGCGCGCGAGGCCTACCCCAGCAAATCGTATCCGTCGCTCGGATTGCTGCCGTCGCTGCGCCAGGATGCTTCCGGTCCCGGCGACGCGTCGGGCGCGCCCGAGGGTATCGCAATAGGCAATCCCGCCCGCCTGGTCCGCGAACTCAAGAAATGGGAGTCCGTCGGCGTCGATCGCGTCAACTTCCTGCTGAACGCGCTCGAGACAGTTCCGCAGGAACAGGTGCTTAACAGCCTGCGCCTGTTCGCCAAGGAAGTGATGCCTCATTTTGCGGGCGCGAGCGATTCCGCTTCCGCCGCCGCGGGAGGTCGTTGATGCCGCGATTTGGAACTCTCGATCTGGCCGGATGGAACAAATCGGCGCCGAGCCTCAACGGCTACAAAACCGAACCGTTGGTCCTAAAGGGCGCGCAGATTCTCAGCATCAATATCGAGATCGACGACGATCCCGCCGACGCGCTGATCCCGCGCACGATGCATCCGTCGATCCCCGAGTACGCAATCTTCAACGTCACCAACTATCCCGAGAGTCCGTTCGGCCCGTTTGCGATTGCCGAGGTCCGAATCTCCGGACGCACCGGCGTCCGCCCGCGCGGCTTCGTGCTGCGCAGTTTCTGCAACAATGAAAACGCGTGCCGCGAGCTTGCCTCAAGATGGGGCTATCCGACCGCATCCGCCGAGGTGAAACTGGATATCCGCCACGATCGAGTAGTCGGCCGGGTCGCAGCCGGCGGCCGCACGGTGCTGGAATGCGAAATGGTCGATCGCGACGTGATCGCCGGCGGCGACATTCAGTACATCGCGAGCATGCACATGGCGCGCAACAAGGAAGACGGCAAGCTGGTCCTGGTCCAGGTCGATCCCGATTTCACTTTCTCCAAGGCCGAGCGCGGCAAGCCGCGAATCCTCCTGCTCGACAACGACGCGTTCGGCGCCGGCAACAATCTTCGCCTCGGCAATCCTATTTCGGCCACCTTCACTACCGCCGAGGTGACGCTCCCGAAGATTCGCTACATCTGCAATCCGGAGCTGCCCGCGATGCAAGGTACGACCAAAGTCGCCGCCTAGCCGTCGGAACCATGCTCTAACCTGCACCCGCTCCCCTTCGTCATCCCGAGCGGAGTCTGCGGAGCCGAGGGACCCCGGATTTTTTTCAAGTAGAAAGAAGATGCGAAACCCAAACTGGGTTTCGCGCTTCCTGTCTAATTTTTTTCCTCACTTGGGTGCAGGGGCTGGCCCCTGCCGAAACCCGTAAGGGGTTTCGGTTTCCTCTCCTCGCGCGCCCGCGCCCGCATCCGTGCTATGAATCCCGCCAGAGGTCGCACCTATCATGCCCGAGCCGTGGCGCTTCGAGAATCTCACCCTGAAAAGCGGACTCCATATGCGCGTCGCCCGCGCCGGCGCTGGCCCGCTCGTCATCATGATGCATGGGTTCCCGGAATGCTGGTACTCGTGGCGCCATCAGATGCGCGCGCTGTCCGACCACTTCGATTGCGTCGCACTCGAGATGCGCGGCTACGGCGAAACCGACGCGCCGGTCGGCATCCAGAACTACACGCTCGACAAGCTGGTCGGCGATGCTGCCGACGTGATCGAGGCGCTCGGTCATCAGCGCGCGATCGTCATCGGCCACGATTGGGGCGGCGCCGTCGCATGGACGACCGCCATGATGCGCCCCGATGTCGTCGAGCGCCTGGTCGTGATGAACTGTCCGCATCCTGAGCGCATGAGCCAGGCGCTGCGCCGCAACCCGCGCCAGATGATCCGCAGTTGGTACATGCTTTTTTTTCAGATTCCCCGCCTCCCCGAGTGGATATTTCGCCGCCGCAACTACGATGCGCTGATCCGCGCGCTCCGCGACGGCGCCATCCAAAAAAACGTCTTCACCGAAAGTGATTTCGATTACTTCCGCGCCGCGTTCCGGCGTCCTTATTCGGTGACCGCCGCGATCAACTACTATCGCGCCAACTTCCGCTCCGGCTTCATGGCCCGGCCCGGCTCCAACGACTGGATCGATCGAAAAATCTCCGCACCGACCTTGCTCATCTGGGGCGAGCAGGACTTCGCGCTCGGCAAGGAACTGACTTACGACATGTCGAGACTTTTCAGCGGCCCCTTCGAGATCAAATACATCCCGGATTCCGGCCACTGGGTGCAGCAGGAAAAACCCGAACTGGTAAATCGGTACGTCCGCGACTTCCTCAGCGCCAGGTGAGCTTGTATCAGTAGTGTCTCAGTTTGAAATCCAGCTCCGTAGACCAGCGTGACGTTGCGAGCGCCCGAGTGCTATTCCTTGTGTGGAAGCCGGGTCTTACAAGAGGAGGGCTGGTGATTATCGAAACGCCTCGTTTGCGGCTTCGCTGTTGGCGGCGAGCCGACCAGGAAACGTTCGCCGAGATGAACGCCGACCCGGAAGTGATGCTTGATCTAGGTGGACCGATCATTCGAGCGGCGAGCGACGCAAAGCTCGACCGATATGCGGCCGCCTTCCGCCAGCATGGGTTCTGCCGTTGGGCTCTCGATAGCCGAAGCGGAGACTTCTTGGGCTACGCCGGGGTAATGCCCTCCAGTCCAGACCATCCGCTCGGTCCCCATTTCGAGATCGGCTGGAGGCTGATGCGGAACGCCTGGGGCCACGGTTACGCCACCGAAGCTGCCCGAGCGGCACTGGACGACGCTTTCGGGCGCGTACGGTTGAGGGAGGTCGTCGCCTACACGGCAGCCGACAATCTGAGATCGCAGGCGGTGATGGACCGACTGCGACTGCAACGCGTTCCGTCTCGCGACTTCACACTGGACTACGGCGGCGGAGCTTGGAGCGGGTTGGTGTGGGTGGCCACCCCGCGTGTAGATCACGGTGGTGATCTTGCTTAGAGCTGATCACGCCCGAATTTCAAACTGAGACACCGCCTTTGTATTCCGATCTTTGACTCGGGTTCTCTTCGCGTTTATCTTTATTTCAGGATCTAATGACGCTCGGACGCCGCCTTTCTCATCGATCCCCGACCAAATTCTGGCAAGGGTCGTCTGAAGTTTCGGAGCCCGGCAAATCAGGAGGAGCGCTGTTTTATGCCCACTAAGTTGTATGTAGGCAATCTCGCCTACGCGGTTACTCAGGAGGACCTGGCGGAGCTGTTTGGGCAGGCGGGTAAGGTTGAGAGCGCGGTCGTGGTGACAGACAAGTTCTCAGGGCAGTCGCGCGGTTTCGGATTCGTCGAGATGGTGGAGGCGGCCGACGCGGCCACCGCAATCCAGACCCTCAATGACACCGATCTGAAGGGCCGCCGAATCAAGATCGACGAGGCTCGCGCCAGCACCGGCCCGCGCGGCGGCGGCGGCGGTGGTGGTGGAGATCGCCGTCGCGGTGGCGGCGGAGGCGGTGGTGGAGATCGCGGCGGCGGTGGAGGCCGCAACCGCTGGTAAGCTTTCGCCTGGCTGGCAGGGTGTTAAAGAGCAACCATCGACTGTCGGTTTCGTCAGATTTTTCTTCCCTGAAACCTCACGCAGGTTTCAGACTTCCCGTCGGTAAGATGCGGGCGGAGTTTACCCTGAGCGAAGTCGAAGGGCCCTGCTAGAACAGCAAGCGAAGAATCCTCACTTGGGTGCAGAGCCTGCCCTGAGCTTGCCGAAGGGGGCTGGCCCTGCCGACCCCCTTCCTCTCGATTGTTCTTCTGCTATCGTGTTTCGCCGAGTCGGGAACAACGAAACAACCTGAAAAAACTTTGGCTACGGATGAAATCTGGAATCGAATGACAAAAACCATATCCATGCTCTCGATTGCCGCCGCATGCGCCGGACTCGCGCTCGCGGCCGTTTTCACCCCGCGCGCATCGCACGCCGACACGATTCCTTCCGGCACCCAGCGCAACGTCGCCGGGATAGTGGCGCATAGCGGCGGACGCGTCGTGCAGGTCGGCACCGCGTTTTTCGTCGCCGTCCCGAGCGACGCGTTTCCCGGCCGATCGTTCGTTTACCTGGTGAGCGCGCGCCACAACCTGCTCGACGACAGTGGCAACCCCCGCCCCGGCCTCGCGCTCACGCTCGAAGATTCCAAAACGGGTGCGATGCGCGAGGAGCCGCTGCCGCCCGAAGGCAAGTGGGTGCTCGATCCACAAAATGAAAAAGCCGACGTCGCCGCGATTCCGTTCATCGCCGAGGGCGCCAGCATCGCACCGATCCCGCTCGGCTCGTTGCTCGGCGGAGACGATCCGCTCGCACGTCCGGAAACCGGCGCGCAGGTCTATTACCTGACTGCCGCGACCGTCGGCGTGAAGGAGTCCCGCTTCGAGGCGCTCGCCCGTTTCGGCCACGTCTCGGTTCCCGCCCCCGCCGAAACCGAGGTCATCGGCGCCGGCCTCCAGCAACTTTGCTATCTCGACGGCGGCGGAGCGCCCGGGTTTTCCAGCGGCGCCCCGGTCTTCGTCAGCGCGGGCCTGCGCTTCGCGCTATGGGGCATTCTCGAGGCCAACACCTCGCTCAATACCGACCCGGTTTTCTCGGGTCTGGCCGGCGTGCTGCCTGCGAAATACGTTGCCGAGACGGTGAAAGCGATGGGCGCGGTGCAGGACAAGGCGATGCGCGGGGTCAAAGCGCCCGATTGATTTGTAAGCTACGATTGATTCGAACGCATATTCTCCAGCTATAATGGCGGGCGCTGTCGCTTGATTTCGCCGTGATACTTGATTTCGAGATGCCACGCAGATAGCAGAAGTAATTCCGGCTTCTCGCATAGAAGCGAGACCAGGAAACAAAAAAACACTCCCCGGTAGCTCAGTCGGTAGAGCGGACGGCTGTTAACCGTCATGTCGCTGGTTCGAATCCGGCCCGGGGAGCCATTTTTTCGCGGTCGCTGACGGTCAGGACGGTCCCAAGCTCTTAGCCGCACGGACACGGCGCTGCGGCTGGAAGGTGCCGCAGCGCCCATACGACGCCTGGCGCTCAGCTGATATCGGAAAGCATCCCCTTCCACGTCCGCGCGGCCAGATCTATCTCACCCGCGCTGGCAAGTCGGCGGCCATCGGAGATCTGAATGATGGACTTCGTCGTCCACCGGTGTTTGCCCTTGCTCTCGTAGGTCCCTTGACCGACGCCGTTGAGTATCTCGCCATTGTCGAGGTATGCCGACCCGACCTGACTGAAAGTCCCGTCCTTGCCGCCGCCGATGAAGGTCGACGTGTCGAAGATCGCTCCAAATCCGGTCCCCGTCCCTTCAAAATTCACCTGGACGAGAACGCTACCGGCAGGTCCGGGCGTGTTAGATTGAGTGATCATCTTCAGTGAAAATTCCCCGATTGGTTTACCCGATGCCATAGTTGCTTCTCCTCGCTATGTTAGCGATGTTAACGATTTGGATTTCTCTTATGACCCTATTGAACCAGAACCGCAAACAGTTTCGCGCCGTCAATTGTTTAGGCCCACTTTTTTCACCAACGCGATAAAGCGCGGCTCGGCACGAAGTCCGATCGCGTTGCCCAACAATTAACGGCTGAAACTTCGCCGATCGAGTTTGGGCCGTCCAGCTAAAAGACCGGCCCGAAAGTGATTTGATACATTTGGGATTCGATTCCCTTTAGAAACACTTTCGGCACCGGGGACCCGCTCATCTTGAGTTGACTCGGTATGAACTTCGAGATGTTGCCGCTGGTATAGTTCGCGACCCATAGTGTGCCCTTCCCTTGAAAAGCCAGTCCCCACGGACCGTCAAGGCTTTGGCTGCTCATCACCGATGCGCTATTCAACGTGACTGCGGGTGTGGGGCTGCCCGATGCGCCCAAGTCACTCTTTTTGAACATAACCACGGTCGAATTTGTGAAGTTGGGGACCCACAGATTTCCTTTACCGTCGAACCCGGGTTGGCCCGGCTCGTCGAGGCTGCCATTGCCGTCGTCGGAAAGGACGACGGCGGGCGCCTGGTCGCCACTGCTCGTAAGCTGATTCGGGGTGAATTGTACGACTTCCGCAGCGCTCTCTTCTGTGATCCACAAGTTGCCTGACTTGTCGAATATGGGAAAGTTCGGGGTGACGAAGGTCGCCGTAGAAGTGATGGTAATAGCCGGAGTGATGTCGCCGCTGCCGGCATTCAATTGGGCCTTGGAAATCTGGAGTACGCCTTCGATGACGTCGTCAACGATCCAGAGGTTCCCGTTCTTGTCGAAGGTGCACCCAATTGTATCCAGGAACGACGAACTGGTGATTGTCACATTCGGTGTCGGATCGGACGTGGTGCGCAGTTTCTGGAGTTGTGCCGGGGTAAATTCGAGGACCGTGTCGCCGAAACCGGTGACCCACAAGTTTTTCGATTTGTCGAAGCAGACCCCGCAGGGGGCATCGACCGACGAGCCGTTCAGAATTGTCGGCGAAACCACGCCGCTGTGCTTGCGCTGGTTCGGCAGGACCTCGTCGACCGTGCTGGAGCCCTCGCCGGCAATCCACATGCCTCCGGCTTTCCCAGACCATGCCGGCGACGACCCGGCGCAAATGATGCCCAGCAGTGCGAATGAGGCAAAAAAACGATTCCAGAAATCTCTCTGCCGCCGTGTTTCGGCGCCAGATTTGTTCGACTGATGCATCCCAAGGTCCTCCTGCTAGCCGTCTGTAAATTTTCGCCCCATGTATTCCGCTATTGCCGCCAGTAGCCTAACAGCCGCCTTGTCCCAAGCGAAGTCGAAGGGAACCCCGGACTCGGATCACTTTTCCCGCAGCCAACCGATTGTTGTGCCGCAGCAACAACTCGGCTTGTTCTATCCTAGGATTTGGAATACTCCAGCGAGCGGGGGAATAAACCAAATGTCGAAGAGTTCACTTTTTGCTAGCTTGTTCCCAGTCATGTTCGCGTCCGGTTGCGCTACTCTTTTTCAAGGCAACAAGGAAGAAATTATGGTCGCCAGCGACCCAGCGGGCGCGCAGGTCACAACCAACGATGGCCGCTCAGGGACGACGCCGTATTCTATGCGCGTCGGTCGCGACGACGATGTTCAAATCCACATCGCCAAGACCGGTTATAATTCAACCGATATCGCGGACGCCTCGCACATAGAATGGGGCTATTTCGTGTCCGATTTCTTCTTTACCGGCCTAATCGGTTTGGCGGTAGACGGCATTGACGGCGCGATGTTCTACCACAATCAGACCATGGTCACGGCGCACTTGGATCCAATCGCGCTGCCGGCTGCTCCAATCTCACCGAGCGCAGCCGCTGCAATTTCTAGCGATCAACCGAAGACAGACTCCAAACCCGCCGCAGTTCCCGCAGCGAACGCTCAGGTCGGCGACCAATGGAAGTCATCCGACCATCCGCAGTGAGTTTGCCCGTTTTCGGTAGATCGCGGCAGCAAGGCTACGCGCGCGTCCACTCGTCGCGATCGATATTCGCGTCGCGCAGAATTCGGCTCAGCAGGCCAACACTCCCAAGTTCTTCAGCTTGCCGATAAACTCCGCTCGCGAGCACGGCGTGAGGCGGGCCACAGGGCTTCTTAGCTGTCAGCCCTATCCGGCGGGGCTGCTATGGAGAGGCCATCAAATTCGGGCAGCTCGCGTCGCGCCACATAAGCATTGACGTAGAGCCAATCCTCGAGCGCGGAGAAGAGGTCGTTGCGCGTATCTTCCACGGTCTTGGCGCTGGCCCATAGACCAGGCAAACCGGGGATGTGCGCGTACCAGTCTCCCTCCTCCAGCCGCTCGTACTCGGCGTGACGCATCGCCGCGTGCAGGTATTCCGTTAATACCGCCACCTTTTTTAGCGTAGCAGCCGGCCTCCTCTCACGGTAGAGTTGCCAAGATGGCGATTCGGTAACATAGCTACCGACAGACTGAATCTGATAAGCTCCGCGAAAGCGTCCCCATCATGTCGGCACACCATCAATTTTAGATGTTTCACTTTGGCAGGGTGGGTATCGCCACAAGGAAGTTGGTCGTAGCGCTCGCGATATTCATGGCCGCCGCCAGTCTCTACGGATGCGCCTCATCGGACCCCGACGAGGCATCGGCTGGGGCCACCCCCTGCCAGGGCATCGACCAGCAGGCCTGCGAAGCAAGCGATAATGCCCGCCAGCTCCGTGACGCGGCCGACTATCAGGGCGAGCCGGAACTGGGATACGTCAAGTCTCCGCCCGGGATGTTGCCGATGCCCCTGACTTCCCGGAACTCCCCCCTGAACTAGGCAGGGGACAAAGGGGTTAGGGGTTAGGTTGTTCTGCAGGGGTTGGCCCCTGCCAGTTGCAAACCGGCATCATGTTTGGCGTGATTCCGGATGATTTTTGCCGGTCGTTGAGATCGGGCATGAAGCCTATAAACCATTGAAATTAAAAGCACTTTTCAGGTTGTTTCGCCGATGCAACAAGTCTTCTGTAGCGAAAGATCGAGATTGCATCAAACCAACGCCGACCATGTATTGACAACCCTCACACCGGGGGCAAAAATGCTACGTTAAGGCGCGTTTGCCCTTGGGCAAATGCAGCAAATAGAGTAGGGCGTGCAGAATCGCAACGAACAAAAAAGGGCGCGAATCCTGATCGTTGACGACGAATTTCACGTTGCACGCGCGGCCGCGTCGGTCCTTTCACAGGCCGGTTACGAATGCGAAACGTATCCCACGGTCGAAGCCGCTCTGCTGGCTCTCGATCTCAAGGGCGCAGACGTAATCGTCGCAGACATGAGGATGCCGGGGATGGATGGGATGGATCTGCTCAAAAAAGTACACCTCAAGGAACCTGATCTGGCGGTGGTGCTTACCGCGCCGGGTCCGTCGGCCGAGTCGGCCAAGGCGGCGATGAGGGGCGGTGCGTTCGACTATGTGACCAAACCCTTTGACACCGACGAATTGAGCGCGGTCGTCAACCGGGCGGTCGAGATGAGCACGCTCCAGCGCGAGAACCGCAAACTCCGCGAGCAGCTCGACGTGGCCAGTATCGCCGCCGGCTTCGTCGCCGAAGGGACCGCCAGCCGCCAGCTGGTCGCGATGATTCGGCGGGTGGCGCCGGCTCGCACCACGGTCCTTATCGAGGGCGAGACCGGGACCGGCAAGGAACTGGTCGCCCGGATGCTTCACTACTGGAGCAATCGCGCCGAGGGTCCGTTCATCGCCATCAATTGCAAGGCGTTCGCCGACGGCGTGGTCGAAAGCGAGCTGTTCGGCCATGAGAAGGGATCGTTCACCGGAGCTATTCGGGAGCGTGCGGGATGCTTCGAGCGGGCCTCGGGCGGCACGTTATTTCTCGACGAGATCGGAGAGGCCGGCCCGGATTTTCAGGCCAAGCTGCTGCGCGTACTCGAAGACGGCGAGGTGCTTCGCGTCGGCGCGTCGAAAACGCGCAAGGTGAACGTCCGGATCGTCGCGGCAACCAATCGCAAGCTCCGGGGCGAAATTGCGTCGGGACGCTTCCGCGCCGACTTGTATTTCCGGCTGAGCGTGATCCCGCTCAGAATCACGCCGCTGCGCGAGCGCCGCGAAGACATCCTGCCCCTGGCGCATCATTTTCTTGCCTTTCACTCGACCGACGCCGGCCGTCCCCTGATGCTCTCGGTTGAAGCCGAAGAGGTGCTGCTGAACCATCCGTGGCCGGGCAATGTCCGCGAACTCGAGAACGTGATCGAGCGCGCGGTCGTGATGAGCGGGCAGGAGACGCTGACTCCCGAGGCGTTCGCCTTCGACGATGAAGTCGCAGGCGACGAACTCCATTTGGATGCGCAGATGGGTGCGCAAGTGCATCCGATAGACTCCGCACCGGCGGCGACGCCGCAAGCTGGATCGGCCGGCGCCGCGCCGCCCGTGGCCCCGGAAAACGAACAGGGCACGCTTCAGGCCACGCTCGATCGCGCGGCGACGGTTCGAATCAGGGCCGCGCTCGGCGCCGCCGGTGGCAATCGAATCGAGGCGGCGACGATGCTCGGAGTAGATCGCACGACGCTTTACCGCTTGATGAAGCGGCTTAGTCTATAGTCCTTGCGACCGGCGGCTCCCGGAGCCGTCACCGTCGGGATCGTCACTTAGTTAGCGGGCGCGGTTACAATCCGCGCCCGCCCTTTTTTTCTCACGGGAGGTAACGCAGATGCCATTACCTCGCTCCGCTCGGCCTCCGTGTGCCAGTGGCACCTCCCGTGGATGAACGGGCGAGGTGAAATGATGGGCAAGGTTAAACGTCGTGTTCCCTCTCCCGTTATCGGGAGAGGGTTTAGGGTGGGGGACATCTGCGCGGCGCGATTGTCTGATGCGCCGCAAAAAATTAAAGTGGTCGCTCATCCGACGCATCGAAGACTCGGGTCGGCCGTGTGTCGGTGACACCTCCCGACACAGGGGAGAGGCAATTCAGGAAGATACAGAATTTGGGTCCGCCGTGCGTCGGTGACACTTCCCGTGAAATCAAAAAAAAAGGCCCCGGACCGGCGCGTTTCCGCGCCTAGTCCGAGGCCCCCTGGGAGAGGCTGATTTGTGCCTTCAGATCGGGAAGTCCCGCTCCTGGCCTACTACCCGGCATTACCGCTGAGAGTCTTGAGGACCGAAATCATTGCCGGTCCGACGATCACGGCGATCATCGCGGGCAAAACGAAAATGACCAGCGGAAACAGGATCTTGATCGACGCCTTCTGCGCGGATTCCTCGGCTCGCAGGCGGCGGCGGGTCCGCAACGCGTCCGAACTGGCACGAAGCGCCGGCGCGATCTGGGCGCCGAGCTGCTCGCTCTGGATCAGGGTCGCGGCCAGCGGCTTGATGTCCTCAACCGCGGTCCTCTCCGCGAGCCCGCGCAGCGCCTGTCCGAGCGTCGCGCCGGAGGAAATATCGGTGGTGACCAGGCTCAACTCCGTGCCGATTTCCTGTCCATGACGTTCGCATTCGGTGCCGACAATTCGAATCGCCTCGAAGAGTCCAAGGCCCGCTTCGACGCATACCACGAGCAGGTCAAGCACGTCGGAAAGCTGCCGCGAGATGTTGCTCTGACGCTTCCGCGCGCGCCGTCCGAGGATGTAGCTGGGCACGAAGATTCCGAGCCCGACGCCGGCTATCCCGAATAACAGCGGCTGCGAGAAGCTGGTATGAACGAGCAGACCGACCAGCAGCCCGAGCACGCCGCCGCCGATCGCGAGTAACACCCGAATGACCTGATAAGTCTGCGCCGCGCTCGACTTCAGATAGCCTGCCTGGGCCAGAGTCTGCTGGAGTTTCTCGCCGGTCGGAGTGTCCATGTTGGGCGCCGGAACGCGCTTGGAAGCCCAACGGAAAAGCATCCGGAGCAGGTTTTCGTCCTGCAGGTCGCCTTCGAACGCTCCCTGCGATACCCGCATCTTGACCGCCAGATCGGCGAATCGTTCTTCGACCACCCGGCTGCCCGGCGAAATCGCCATGTAAAGCGCAACGCCTGCCGCACCAGCCAGGAAAAAAACTGCTATGCCAACGAGAAATGGGCTCATATTAGTAGTCCACTCGGAGTAGTCGCCTGATGGTTAAGATCGCGAGCACATCTGCACCCACCGCGAATTTCAGGATCTTCTGACCGGTCGGATCGAAGAACAATTGGTCCGTGTAGCCGGGCTGAATAAGGCTGAAAACGCAAAGCACGACGATCGGCAGAGCGCCCACCACAATTCCGCCCAACCGCGACTGCGCGGTCAGCGCCCTTATCTGCAACCGCAAACGCTGCCGGATGCGCACGATTTCGGAGAGCCTGCCGATGATTTGCGCCAGGCTCGAACCGACCTCGGTCTGCACCTTCACGGCCAGCACCAGCAGCCTCAAATCGTCCTCGGGTACGCGCTTGAGCATGTCTTCGAGCGCGCGCGGCAGCGGCAGTCCGATCCGGTTCTGCTCGAGCACGGTGCGAAATTCGCTGCCCAGCGGATCGGCAAATTCGCTGACCACGACTTGCAGCCCACGCTGCAGCGAATGTCCCGCCTCCAGCGACGATTTGATGAGGTCGAGCGCATATGGCAACTGCTGGGCAAAGGCCCGTATGCGCCGCTTCTTGCGGAACTGGATGTACGCCAATGGGATGGAGGCCAGCAACAGCGCGCCGCCCAGCGCGAACCACATGTTGTGAAAGACGATATTGCCGCCGAACAGTCCCGCGCCCAACAGCAACACCATGATCAGCAGGATGTCGGCGACCCGCATGTACATTCCCGCCTGCCACATCATCTCTTCGAGCTTGCGCAGGAGGTTAAGGTTGTAGAGCACGCCGAGCAGCGGTCCTTCGTCGGGCCGGCGCCGGCGCATGACATCGATAGTGAAATCCTCTTCGGGGCGCGTGAGCCGCCGGGCCACCTCGCGCTGTTGCTCGGCTTCACTTCCGCGGCTGCTGGTGAACAGCAGGACGCCGACGAAGACGAGCGCGAATATGCCGCTTGCCATTATAAAGTCCATAGTGTTTAGCCGATATTGCTGCGGAAAGTCTTGGCCTCGATCTTGTAACCAGCCGTCTCAAGACGCTGCGAGTAGGTGGAACGGATTCCGGTCGCGACAAACTGCCCGAGCACCTCGCCGCCGGTTCCGATTCCTGTGCGCTTGAATTCGAACAAATCCTGCATCATCACCATCTCCCCCTCCATGCCGCTGATCTCGGAAATCCGCATTATTTTGCGCGTGCCGTCTGACAGGCGCGCTACGTGAACGATAATGTTCAGCGCCGAAGCGATCTGCTGGCGCATCGCGCGTTGCGGAATCGACACGCCCGACAGCAGCATCATCATCTCGAGACGTCCCATGCTGTCGCGCGGAGTGTTGGCGTGGATGGTGGCGATAGATCCGTCGTGACCGGTGGACATCGCCTGCAACATGTCGAAGACTTCGCCGCCGCGGACTTCGCCGACGATTATGCGGTCGGGCCGCATACGCAGGGTGTTCCTGACCAGGTCGCGCTGACTCACTTCGCCCTTGCCTTCGACGTTTGGCGGGCGCGTCTCCAGCCTGACTACGTGCGGCTGCTGAAGCATCAATTCGGCCGAGTCCTCGATAGTCACGATTCGCTCATCGGCCGGGATGAACAGCGAGAGGCAGTTGAGCATGGTGGTTTTGCCCGAGCCGGTGCCGCCGCAAACCAGGACGTTCAGACGCGCGCGCACGATGGTGCGCAGGAATTCGACAATCTCAGGGACCAGCGTTTTCTTTTCGACCAGGTCGTCGATGTTGTAGCGCTTGCGTCCGAAGCGCCGAATCGAGAGCGAGGGTCCGTCCAGCGCCAGCGGCGGTATGATCGCATTGATACGCGAACCGTCGGGCAGGCGCGCATCGACCATCGGCGACGCTTCGTCAACCCGGCGGCCGACCTGCGACACGATTCGATCGATGATCAGCATGAGATGCTGATCGTCCTGGAACTTGACGTCGGTGGCGTGAAGTTTGCCGCGCTTTTCGACGTAAACATGGTTGTGCCCGTTGACCAGGATATCGGTTATCTCGTCGTCCCAGAGCAGCGGCTCCAGCGGACCCAGTCCGAGCAGCTCGTTCTTGATCTCCTCGATGAGATGGTATTTGTCGGCCTCGGTAAGCAGCCGGCCTTCATCTTCCAGAATAGCAGTTATCGCCTCGGTGACTTTCTGCGAGGCAAGCGCCGGTTCCAGGCTTTCCAAGCGCGTAACGTCGAGCGTTTCGAACAGCCGGTTGTGGACCGCGAGCTTGAGTTGCTGAAAACCCTCGGCCTGCGAGTCTTTGACCCGCTTCTGCGCGCCGCCGATCAGCGAGCGCTGAAACGGAACCGGGGCGGCGCTGTTCTGCTGAGAAATTCTCTCAACCAGCTTCATTGGGACACCTCAAGTGCGCGCACCGATTACATTTAACAGGCGCGAGACTATTGAATTTGCGGAATCCTCGGGCGCGGTTTCGACCCCGACTTCCATCCGCCGCGCGAGCTCCTCGACGCTCTTGGCCAGCGGCGAGTTCGGCGCCACCTGCCACAGATCCTGTGCGCTCAACTGAACCCGCTCGAGGATTTTTTCGTCGCGCGGAATCCGGCTGTGAATTGTCTTGGCCAGGGTATGACTCAACTGCTCTTCGCTGATCGGATGACCCGGGACGAAGCGGCTCAAAATAAAGTTCGGCTCGACGCCCTGCAGCCCCAGCCGTCCGCACAGATCGACAAATCGCCACGCGCACCGCGCCGCGCCAATCGACTGGTCGAGCACGTAAAACAAATGATTCGAGCGCTCCCACGCGGCCACCGTGTTGGCGTCGATATGGGTACCGCAATCCACAATTACGAAATCGAACAACTGCCGCATCAGATCGAGAATCGCGCCGACCGTCGCGTCGGTAACCAGCTCGCTGTCCTCGATCCGCTTGGGCGCCGCGAGCAGATAGATTCCCGACGCATGCTTGCTGAGCGCGGATTCGAGCTGAATCGAGTCGAGTTTGCGGGTCCCCTCCGCCAGCGCCATGATAGTGCGCTCGGGCTCCAGATTCAGAAACACCGCGAGCCCCCCGGTCTGCAGGTCGAGATCCACCGCCGCGACCCGCTTGTCGAACGCGTAGCGCAGCGCCAGCGCCAGGTTGGCCGCGAGACTGGTCACGCCGGTACCGCCGATCAGACTGACCAGCGATATGACCGTGCCGGTGCCGTGAACTTCCTCACGCCGGCGGGTCTCGCTGATCTTGAGCAACGCGCGGGTAGCTTCGCCAGCATCCAGCGGCAGGAACAGAAGCTCGTCGGCCCCGGCCCGCAGCACCCGCTTCATCAGGTCGGCAGAACGATCGTGCAGAAGTGCAAACAGAACCGGGCGGGGCTCGAGCCCCGCCTGCTTGTTCAAGTAACTGAGCGAGAGTTCGTCGTTGCCGTTGAACACCACCATCGTGACGTCCGCGGAGCCATCGGCAGGCGCTGTTGGATCTGGTGCGAGTTCCCAGATGTCCAGCGCAGGGTCGCCCAAGGCGGCGAGGGCATCCCTAACTTCAGCACGATGCTCGTCGCCTTCGCCAACTAGTTGGACCTTTAGTGCGTCCGGGCGTCCGTTACTTTTTTTACCGAGCACTGACACTCCACACTCTCCCTGCTTCAGCTACGCTGTGTCATATCATGCACTTTTTGCTCGGTTGTGTCTCCCCTGCTCCAACTAGAACCTCGGGCGCGTGGCGTCAGGCTGCGCGAGCCGCCGCGTCTCGATCTGGTCACGCGTAAGCTCGGGCGCGGAGGTCGGATTGTAAACCGAAGCGCCATCGGGCAGCGGTCGAATGATCTGTGGCGTGACGCTCATGACCAGGTCCGTCTCGGTGTTCGTGTAGCTGGTGTTGCGGAACAGTCCACCGACGTACGGGAGGTCGCCGATATATGGGACCTTCTGGATCTCGGTTTTCTTGTCGTGCAGGATGAGGCCCGCGATGATGAGGGTCTGGTTGTCCTTCAGCTGCACCATCGTCTCCGCGCGCCGGGTAATGAACGCGGGCACAGTGAAGCCGAACAACTGCACGCCGTGCGCGAAGTCGGGTTCGGAGACTTCAGGCTTTACCAACAGCTCGATATCGTTGCGGCCGACGACGGTCGGAACGAACTCAACCGAGGTGCCGAATTGCTTGAAGACGATCGAGGTGTTCAATGCCTGCGCGATTACGATCGGGATCTCGCCGCCCGACAGGAACTTCGCCTCCTCGCCGGAATTGGCGAGCAGATGCGGCTGCGCGAGAATCTTGGCCAGGTTATGCTGCTCGAGGTACTGGAATAACCCAGAAGTCTGGTAGTTCGAGTTGCCAAACGCCAAACCATAAGTAAGCGATTGCGACAGCAGCATCCCGATCGGGGTTCCACCAAGAGGTAGCGTGTTACCGGTCGAACCGCCGCCGCTGGTCGCGCTCTGTGGCGAAAACGGCGTCGCTACTGCCCCAGGCAACCCAACGACTGACACTCCTGCACGGGCAAGCGCGAGGGACAGGTTGGTGCCCTGGTTTTCGATCACGGAGCGGTTCAGTTCGGCTATCATCGTGTTCAGCAGCACTTGCTGCTTCCCGTTGGGGTCGATTCGAATCGGGCGCTCGTCGTATTGGCCCTGCTGGTTCCAGACCGCAAGGGTCGTGAAGCCGGGCTTGTGTCCGATCAGGTTGATCTGGAACGGATTGATCACCTGGATGTCCGCGACGCCGGTGTCGGCGACCGACACGCGGCGCAGCTTGGTGGAAAAGTCGATAATTCTCGAGGATCCGGTTTGCAGCTGCACCACGTCGTCGGGCAGATAGTGCCTTCCGCCGGAAACCGCGCCCGAGTGGAGTTCGCCACCACTAAGCGCTACCGAGGGGTCGGTTCGGAACCTTTCATTCGATAGCGCCGCGCTTGCGGTCTGGCTCGAAACCGCTGGAGCGTTCGAGGCCGCCGGAGCCGACGGCGAAAAATCAAAAGACGACGTACTTACGTTGTCGCCAGCTGACGCGACCGGCGCGCTTGAGGCCGCGATCGTCACGGTCTCCGAGCTCGCCTTGGTCGTGACCGATCCCGGCGACGAAGAGCTTCCCGAAGAGCTTCCCGATGAAGAACTCGTCGATGCGCCACCCGTCGATGACGATGCGGAATCTACCGGGCCTGCGCCCGCGTCAAGCTTGGCTACCACCGGCGCAGCACTGCCCGTGGTCTTGCCGCTGCCTACGATCGCCGCCGGACTGGTGCCCGGGTGATTGATGTCATAGGCATTGGCGACCGACTTGACGGTCACGTCGTAGTTCACTTGTTCGCCCGCGGTGGTCTTGACCGAGATGGTCCATTCGCCGGCTTCGGCACCCAGCAGAACGACCTTTCCCGGCTCTTCGTTATGCACGACCAGCGCGTGCGGATTGGTGATCACTTTCACGCCCGGAGCTTCTCCGGGGCTGACATTGTTGATTACGTAACTCTCCCCCGCGTTCAGGGCGAGAGACATTTCCGTGCCGGCGCTATCGGCTGCGAGCAGCAGGCCGGGACGAAGCATCAGCATACTGATAGCGGCGACGAGCCACGGAAGCAGTCCACATCCTCTTTTCGCTTTCATCTTCTTCACCTTGCCTTCTTCGCGGCTTATGGAATGTCGATTGTTCTTGGCGTCGGCACATAAGTGACTGCCGTCGCGCTGCTGGACGCACCCGCCGGCTTGATGTCGCCGGTGGCGGGCGCTGCGGAGTTGTCATGATGATCAGTGTCGGGTGCGCTCGCTACCGATGTCGAGGCATCAGCGCTCGCATCGGCGGCTTCGTCGTCGGCTGAATCCGAGGACGACTTGCGCGCGTGCCGGATCGACTTCTTCGCGCTGCCAGTATCGGCGGCGGCCTCGTTCACGAACGAAACAGACTCAGACGATTTGCCGTTGCGAAGAATCTCGACTTCGATCGCTTTGGCACGGCGTGGCGCGGCGGCAACGGCATGATGCTCGGGCTGTGCCGCCATCACCGGGACATCGGGCGCCAGGCTGTAGGCTCGCAGCATCTGCGCAACGTCGGAGCCGTTGGTCAGGACGATCTTGTTGTCGTTGTAATTACGCATCGCCAGGCGCAGCGATCCCGCGTGGCTGGCCAAGGCCAGGCGCTCGGCCTCTTGCGGCGAGACCAGCAGGGTGACGACTTTCACCACCGTAGGTTCGTCCTTCTTCTGCTCGACTTCCTGCGCGACGGCGAGCACCTCGATGTTCTGGAGCACTACCTTGGAGAACGCCTTTTCCGCACCTTCACCGCCGCTCATCGCGACCAGCACGTCGACCCGGGTGTGCGGCAGAACGAAGCCCGCGATATCGCTGACTTCATCGACCGGAACCGACACGGCGCGCATCCCGAACGGGATCAACAGCGGCATCACGCCCGCGGTCTTGTCACCGGTGAACAGCTTGGCCTGGACGATCGGCTCGTTGGCCACCAGCGAGTTCTTCACGTAGCTGCCGATGACTTGCTTGGGATCCGTGTAGGAACCCTCCGGGACACTGTCGGCCGACCAGCGCGCCATCTTCACTTCGCCGAGCTCAATCCTGCTGCCGAGCGGAAGATCGTAGGATGCGACTACGACTTGCACGTTGTGCGCCATCGCCCGCTGCACGTCGGCTTCTCTCCGCTTCAAGGCGGAATACACCATCACCGAAGCCAGCATCGCCGCCAACCCCGCTAGTAAGACGAATACCATCGGTCGTCTCATATTACCCCTCCCCTCCAGCCGCTGACCGGCCGGCCGACTGCGTTCAAATAGTTAAATCCATTAGTCATTCTATTATTCTATTATTCCGTCATTGCCGATTCGGTGGCCGTCAAGTTGGTGGGGAACTTGATCAATGCATTACTGCCAAGAATACTCCACTGACTCGGCAGAAATAGCTTGTCGGTGGCGTTGTACGTGACCGTGACGTTGAACCCGCATCCGAACGTGCGCGTACCGCCAGCGCAAGAGGGGTCGAGGGCGTTTGTCAACGCCAACGTGACGTTAGCGCCGGTGATCGTAGGCGAAATCTGGTTCTGGATTGCGGTCTGGAGCGTGCCGCTGGTCATGTTCGCGTTGATTGAAGCGGTGCGCGCCCCCAGGTATGACGCCTGGCTGACCGCGAGCGCAGCCTGTCCGATAATTGCAAACTGGATTCCGACCAGCATCACCACCAGGGCGAGGCTGGCGATCAATGCGAATTCCACCATCGCTTGACCGCG
>JBGPNU010000005.1:0-22667 GCA_041487675.1 Binatus sp. (SeqCode) | reverse complement strand
ACTGTTCCGCTGGCGAAAGAGACTGTGGCCAAAAAGGTTCAGATCGAGAGCGAACCAGAAAAGAAGGTCGAGATTTCCAAGAAGTAGCTACCGGCCGCGAGCTTGACGATGGTGATCGACTTGCTCTGTGACCGCACGATGGAGGCGAAAGCGATGAAAGCAAAGGATTTAATGACTACCGACGTAAAGTGCTGCGCAGAGTACAACACCCTCAACACAGCCGCGCAGATGATGTGGGAAAACGATATCGGATGCGCTCCAGTAGTGGACAAGGAGGGCCGCGCGATCGGAATGCTGACCGATCGCGATATATGCATGGGCGCGTACATCCAGGGAGTACCTCTCACTGCCGCCCTGGTGACCAGCGTTATGTCGAAAGAGGTTTTTTCCTGCACGCCCGAGGACGACATCTCGGCGGCAGAAAAGTTGATGAAGGAAAAGCAGATCCACCGCTTGCTGGTCCTCGATGCTAAAGGACACCCGGTCGGCGTGATTTCGCTCCACGATATCGCGCGTGAAGGCGCACGCGAGACGGAGATGAGAATGGCGCGCCAAGTCAGCGACGCCGAAATCACAGGCCTCGTGGCGGCGGTCTGCGCTCCGCGCCACCGCATCATTCAAGCCCAAGCCGCGTAAATGGCCGCAACGCATTGGTTGAGCTGAATGAAGGAGCGAATGAATATGAAAACCGATAACGAACTGCGTCGCGATGTGGAGACGGAACTTCAGTGGGATCCGAGCGTTGACGCCCGCGACATTGGCGTTGCCGGAAAGAATGGCGTCGTCACCCTGACCGGCCAAGTGTCCAACTACATCGAAAAGTGGCGAGCAGAGCGGATTGCAAAGCGCGTCGCAGGTGTAGAGGCATTGGCCAACGAAATCGAAGTAAGGCTTAGCACCGAACGGACTGACACCGACATCGCTCAGGCCGCAGCATTGGCACTTAAGGTCGATACAACCATACCTCCGGACCACGTTAAGGTCATTGTTGAGCACGGTTGGATCACCCTGGAGGGTAAGGTTGACTGGTACTATCAGAAATCGTCAGCAGAAAGTGTAGTCCGGCATCTTGCGGGCGTAAAAGGTGTCAGAAATGCGATAGCCTTAGTGCCCAAGGTGATACCGACAGAGGTCCGCAGTCAGATTGAACAGGCTTTTGAGCGTAGCGCCCAGATCGACGCACGCCGGATCTCGGTAGAGGCTCACGACGACCAGGTCATTCTGCGCGGAACTGTCCGCTCCTGGGCCGAACGAGACGAAGCCGAGACGGCGGCCTGGGCCGCACCGGGCGTTTCCGAGGTCGAGAACAAACTGACCGTTACCTACGCAAAAGACTAGCGTTGTCCTCCCGGATAAGCCCACATCCATGGCTTATCCGGGAGCGGGTGCGCGCATTAGGTTGGCTGCGAGGACGGCAGATGACGTACAAAGAACTGCATTTTCAAGCGGAGGCTCGGGAACGTCTCCTTCGTGGTGCAAGGGCGCTGACGGACGCGGTCAGAATCACGCTGGGGCCAAAGTCCAAGTGCGTCCTGATCCAGAAGAGCTACGGCCTGCCGGTGGTCTGCAACGATGGCGTCACGATCGCCAGGGAGATCGAGCTCAAGGACCCTTGCGAGAATCTCGGCGCCCAGATGATCCGCCAGGCCGCCGAGCGCACCGGCGACGCGGTCGGCGATGGCACCAGCACCGCGACGATCCTGGCGTATGCGATCTTCGCCGACGGCGTTCGCAACGTAGCTGCAGGCGCTAGCGCAATCGATCTGAAGCGCGGTATCGACCGCGGAATCAAGATCGCCGTCGAGTCTTTGCGTGGTTTATCGAGGGCAGTACAGAGCCGTCGGGAGAAGGCGCAGATAGCGGCCATTTCCGCGCACAATGATCTAACGATCGGCGAACTGGTCGCGGATGCGTTCGAAAAGGTCGGCGCCGAAGGCGTCGTTTCGCTCGAAGAATCCAAGACCACCGAGACGCAACTCGAGATCGTTGAGGGGCTCGCCTTCGACCGCGGTTATGTGTCGCCCTACTTCATTACCGATCCCGAAAAGATGGAGGCGGTACTGGAAGACGCGGTGATCCTCATCACCGACAAGAAGATCAGTGTGATGAAGGATCTGGTTCCGTTGCTGGAACAGATCGTTCGCGCCGGACAGGCCCTGGTGATTATCGCTGAAGACCTTGATGGCGAGGCGTTGGCCACGCTGGTGGTCAACAAGCTCCGCGGCGCTCTTAAGTGCGTCGCGGTCAAGGCGCCCGGGTTCGGAGAGCGCCGCAAGGAGATGCTTGAAGACATCGCAATCCTGACCGGCGGACGCGTGATCTCTGAGGATGTCGGGACAAAGCTTGAGAAGGTGGAGATGACGGAACTCGGGCGCGCGCAGAGGGTGGTTGTCGATCACGAAAACACCAAGATTATCGGCGGTCTCGGCAAGAAGGAATCGATCGAGGCGCGAAAGAAGCAGCTTCGCCAGCAGATCGACAAGACCACCAGCGATTACGACCGCGACAAACTGAAAGAGCGGCTCGGGAAGCTCGCCGGCGGTGTCGCGGTCATCCGGGTTGGCGCGCCTTCCGAATCCGAGATGAAGAGCCGCAAGGAGGCACTGGACGACGCTATCAGCTCTACCCGCGCCGCCATTGCCGAAGGGATCGTGCCCGGCGGCGGACTTGCCCTGCTTCGAGCAATCGATGCGGTCGAGCGCGAAGAAGACAAGTGCGCAGGCGACGAACGCACCGGCTTGCAAATCCTCAAGCATGCTCTGCGGGAGCCCGCACGTCAGCTCGCCGAGAATTCAGGCGAAGACGGCGGCGTAGTTATCCACGAGATGCGTGCCCACCAGGGTAACTGGGGTTACGACGCTGCGGAGAGAAAGTACGTCGATCTGGTCGAAGCCGGTGTGATCGATCCCACCAAGGTGGTTCGCCTCGCACTCGAGAATGCAGCCTCGGCCGCGACGCTCCTGCTGCTCAGCGAAGCCACCCTGACGGAAGTGCGAGAAGAAAAAGATCAGCGCACCCCTGAGCTTCCGGAGTGAACGAGACCCGGCACGGGCGAGGAGAGTGCGACCATATGCAAATCGCCAATCTCATGACTTCAGAGCCGGTTGTAGTTGGCCCGCAAGACGTGCTCGCGAACGCAAAGGTCCTGATGGATCGAGGCGGGTTCAGGCGCCTGCCGGTAGTCGAAGATGGCCGCCTGGTGGGCATCCTGACCGAGCGGGATTTGCGCGAGCATACGGGGTACTTGGAATCCACGCGGGTGAATGTCGCGATGCGGACGGCGCTGGTCACTGTGACTCCCCAGCACACCGTTGAAGATGCGGCGCGGCTGATGCTGAAGCACAAGGTCGGCGGACTCCCAATCGTCGCCAATGGCAAGTTGATCGGAATCGTCACCACCAGCGATGTTATCAAAGCCTTCCTGGTCGTGGTCAGCTCGACCGAACAGATCATGAATGGGTAGCGTCGCGTATTGAAGCGCCTGGAGAGTCGGCATTGGACCTCGCAAACATCATGAAATCCCCGGTACGCACGGTGAAGCCGCAGGATACTGTGGCTCATGCAAGAGCGATCATCGAAAAGTACCGGGTTAGACAATTGCCGGTCGTTGTCGATCGGCGCCTGGTTGGAATTGTCACCGACCGAGACCTGCGCGATGCATGGGCCGCCGGAGCGATTGCTGCTGATGCCGCCAATCGCGAGTCGACGCCCGCGCCGGACGCCGATCAGATCACGGTCGATGCGGTAATGACGACCCACGTTCTGACGCTCTCGCCGGCGAGTAGTGTGGTGGAAGCGGCGCGAATCATGCTTCGGGAAAGGATTGGCGCAATTCCTATAGTTGAACATGGCGGGTTGGTTGGAATCGTCACCCGCAGCAATATTTTGGAGGCGTTCATTTCAGCGAATGAAGCCGGCCGGAAGTAAATCCTGCGGCGTCGTTCATGCAGCAATATCAACCTACCCACGCGGCGACGGGAATCCGGACGGAGTCGTCAATCAGATCGAGGGCGGCATCGTGCAATCGATCAGCTGGACGCTCAAGGAGCAGGTTGTCTTCGACGGCCGCCGGGTGACCACCCGGACGTGGGAGCAGTATCCGATCCTGCGCTTCGATGAGGCGCCGGAAGTCGAGGTGGAGTTGATCGATCGCCAGGACTGCCCGCCGCTCGGAGTAGGAGAGGCGGCTCAGGGTCCCGCGGCCGCCGCGGTCGCGAACGCGGTGGCGCGGGCGCTCGATTTCCGCATCCGTGATTTGCCGATCACGCGCGAGCGGATTATTGGCGCGAGCGCCGAAGCAACTGCCTGATTGGCGGCGCCGCAAGCGGCGACCGGCAATCAGCGCAGGTCAGCAGCGGCTCTTGCCGCCGTCCACATGAAGGGCATTCGATCGTCTTGAGACAGCAGTCCCCACGTCCACTCGTTCATACGACGAACGATTCTCCACATCCGCAACTGTGCTTCGCGTTCGGATTGACGACCTTGAACCCCGACGACATCAGTTCTTCGCCGTAGTCGAGCTCGGAGCCGTTCAAGTAGAGAAAACTTTTATTGTCCACGATCAGACGCGCGCCGTCGCGCTCGAAAACCTTGTCGCGCTCTTTGGCGGCGTCGATTTCCATCCGGTATTGCAAGCCCGAGCATCCACCGCCGACGACCTTTACGCGCAGGCCGGCGCCTTCGCCCTTGTCGGCGACGAGTTGCTTGATCTTCTGGGCGGCGCCCTCGGAAAGTGAAATCACAGCCACGAGAAACTACTCCTCCTTCGACTTGGGCGGCTGCTCGCCTGAGGCGACGTCGTCGCCCTTGCGCTTGCGCCAATCGGTGATCGCGGCTTTGATCACGTCCTCAACGAGCACGGAGCAGTGAATGCCGACGTTGGGCTCGTCCTTGACGAAGCTGCCGACGTTGCGCTCACTGGTCGTTTTTTTCAACGATCGGGAAGCAAGGAGCGCGCCACCGACTGATGCGAATCCTGCGCCGGATGACAGAGTAGGAGACTAAAACGGCCTGTCACCAAATGACACAGGTGGCTCTGTCGGACGCATCCGGCAACGGTGAGCGGAGACACAGATCCTCGGGTCGTTAGCGAACTACCTCGCCCGCGTGGTCCGGACGCCGCGACTCCTTCGGGTGACGCCCTTCAGTAGGTCGTCGATCCACGAAAGACCGGCCATCATGCGTGGAAACCCGACCGTGGTCAGGGCCAGAAGTGCGACTTGCCGGATCTCTTCGCGTGTAGCGCCGGCCTCCAATGCACGCCGTGTGTGAGAATGGACCGCTCCTTCCTGGGCCGAGGCGACAGCCATACCGAGTTTGATCAACTGAACCAGCTTCTCATCGAGCGGGCCGGCCTCAGCAGTCAGCCGCCCGATGTCATCGTAAACCTGGCTTATCTTTGGGAACTGCCGTCGGAATTGTTGATACCTTCCCGGTAGCTCTTTCATCGTCGAAACACCTCCTAAGAACGGCCCCGCAGTCTCCTCGATGTGCTTTGCGATCTCCTTAGCATGCAGATTCCTACTTTGTGACGATAATCTCTCCCACCATTCCGGTCGCGAAATGTGGCATGCAGACGATGCGGTAGGCCGCAGGCCAAGTGATCAAAGTGTGCATACTGTGTGCCACGACTCCCGGCCGCGCGGGCAAGCTCCGAGAGCATGGCGCGGATCGCGCCACTGGTTGCCACCATTCGTGACAGTGCCTCGGCGAACAAAGCCGTTTAGCAAACAAACTCGATATCGAAACAAAGTTGATTGCATGGCATGGCAGATGCACTTCCGGCACGGCTTAGCCACTGCGAGAGGACCCAGATTGATGACCGATACAAGTTGAGCCGCGCGCTCGGATGCAAAGGAGCGAGCGGCCAAACCATATCTCCAAAATCAGTGCGCGAGGCGATTTGTCTTCGCGAAGAACCGGAGGGTAGCGTCATGAGCCAAAGACAACTCGCGATGGTCATCAACCTCGATAAATGCATCGGGTGTCAGACTTGCACCGTCGCCTGCAGCACTCACCGTCTCAACCATCCCGGCACCGACATGCTCCGCTACATATGGTGCGAAACCAAGCCTGGTGAGGGGTGGCCCAAGGGATGGATGGAGATGGGCCGCAAGGTTCCGGACCGAGTGCGAGACTATGGTGGAACCTGGACCTTCAACTGGGAGGAGGTCTATAGCTCGCCGGTCGGGACCAAGTACCTGCACCCGCTGACCAAGGAAACCGGTGAGCCGCCGAACTGGGGGCCCATATGGGAAGAAGACCAAGGCGCCGGCGAGTGGCCGAACGGGTACTTTTTCTATATGCCCCGGCTCTGCAATCACTGCACGGATGCTCCTTGCATCGCCGCCTGCCAGAGTCACTTCGCGCGAGGCGGCGGCATGCCGTCCAGCCAGGGGAATGGGCACAAAAAATCGTTGCACAAGCGCGAGGAGGACGGGATTGTCCTCATTGATCCGAGTTCGTGCGACGAATGCGGCCTGTGTGCAGCCGCCTGCCCCTACAAGATCCCGATGGAGAATTTCGAGGCGGGGACGTACGAGATGTGCGATTTCTGCGCCGGCCGGGTGGACAACCAGTACGCCCCGGTGTGCGCGAAGAGCTGTCCCGCACGCGCAATGTACTTCGGCTACCTGGACGACAAGGCCAGCTTCGTCGCCAAGCTTGTCAACGAATACAAGGTCGCGCTGCCGCTTCGTCCGGACTTCGACACCGGCCCGAATGTCTATTACATACCCCCGTTCATCCGGCCAACGACTTTCGGAGCGGGCAATAAGCCGACCGGTCAAGCCGATATTCCGACAGATCTCCTGCGGAAGTACTTCGGACCCGGTCTTGACCCGGCGATGGCTACGCTCAAGGAGCATCGCGCGCGCGCCGAGCGCGGCGAACAATCCGAATTGATGGATCTGCTCATCATCTACAAATGGGCCGACGCCTTCACCCCGCTCAAGGTCGAAGCTCCGGTCGAACCGATCGAGCAGGGCCCGCAGACCGGGAAGGGGCACCAGTCATGACCAAGCGCACGGGCGAAGAAAATCCTGGGGCCCGCCAAGCGGCCGCCGAAGCCCAGGAGAACTACTGGCAATGGGATCGGTGCCGATGGGGAACCCATCGCGTCAACTGCTATCCGGGCAGTTGCCCGTTCCGCGTCTACGCGAAGAACGGCAAGGTGATTCGCGAGGAAATCTCGTGCACCTATCCCGAGTTCTCCGACCCCGACTACCGGGTACCCGACTACAATCCGCGCGGATGCCAGAAAGGCTACCAGCACTCCAAGGCGATGTATGGTCCCGATCGGCTGCTATACCCGATGAAGCGCAAAGGCGAGCGGGGCAGCGGTCAGTGGGAGCGGATTAGCTGGGACCAGGCCTGCGATGAAATCGCCGGCAAGTTCGCCGATATAATCCAGAAGTATGGGCCGCAGGCGATCTCCGACGACCACGGAACCAATGGCGCCGGCGTGTTGCGCGGCGGCGGCGAGGGCGCGTCGACCGGCTTCGTGTCGCGCCTGGGTGGGGTCAGCTACGATCTCAACTTTCTCATCGGCGATTTCAACCCCGGCCAGTATCTGACCTTCGGGCAATTCCAGCAGGCTCCGGGAATCGAGACTTGGTTCCTCGCTGACACGGTCATCGCTCTTTCGAATCCGGCGTACGGGAACATTCCCGACATCCACTATATTCTCGAGGCGCGCTATCGCGGTGCGAAAGTGGTCGCGATCGCGCCCGACAAGAATGCCACTGCCCAGTTCGCTGACATGTGGCTGCCGGTCAACTGGTCGGCCGACCCGGCATTGTGGCTCGGCGTCTGCAAAATACTGATCGATAACGAATGGCTCGACATCGAGTTCATCAAGGAACAGACCGACTCACCGGTGCTGGTCCGCATGGATACCCAGCAGTTCCTGCGTGCCTCGGACCTGCGCGAGGGCGCAGACGCGGAGCAGTTCTTCGCAATCGACAGCGCCACCGGCAAACCCGAGCCGCTGCCCAAAGGCACGCTTGCGATGCCGTTCGACTACGCGCTCACGGGCAACTGGAAAGTCACCCTGAAGGACCAGAAGCAGGTAGCGGTCACGACGGTCTTCGAGCTGCTCAAGAAGCGAGTCGCGGAATACACGCCGGAAAAGGTGCACGAGATCTCGGGTATCCACCCCGATCAGCTCGCCCAGTTGGCCGAACTCGTCAAGCCGCCGCGCAAGGTGTTCGTCTTCGTCAACTGGAACGCCGGCAAGCTCTACCATGGCGATCTGCTCGAGCGCTCCTACTGCTACATGCTCGCGCTGACCGGAAACGTCGGCAAGGCCGGCACCGGATCGCGGGGATGGTCGGCCGGAGCTGAGTATATCGGCGGTTCCGCGGTCGTCGGTGGGATGCCCAACGAAGTGCTCGAGTCGGGCAATCCTTTGCTTCACGCGATGAATATGGCGCAGAAGATACAGGAGGACTATCGGACGCATTTTAAAATGGACCCGACGATGCCTCCGGCCGAGGCTGCTTTGGGTGCGCTGCGCGAGGGCCTCAGGAACGGTGGCACACTCTCGTCACCGGTTTGGCTCTGGTACCACCACGCCGGCTACAAGGAAGTTTGGGACAAGTTTCTCGACGACCCAAACGCGCCTAAGAAAATCAGCCAGTACGCGGAGGAATCGCTCGCCAACGGCTGGTGGAAGGGGTTCGCACGGCCCGCCAAGGACATCAATCCAAAGGGGATGCTGGTATCCGGATCGAATCCGCTCCGCCGTCACCGCGGCGGCATGAATACCTACCTGAAAACCATGTGGCCGAAGCTCGAGCTAATCGTGGTGCTGGATCCGCGCTGGAGCACCACGGGACTCTACGCTGACTACGCGCTGCCGGCCGCATCGTTCTATGAGTACGCCGACGCCAAGTACTCGACGCCGGCGACCCGCTTCAGCACATTCACGGACCAGACCGTGCCGATGCTCGGCGAGTCCAGGTCCGACCGCCAGATCACGCTCGCCCTCCTGAAACGCATTCAGGAGCATCTCCTGAAGCGAGGCGTGGAAAAGTACAAGTCCGGTGATCGGGAGATCGTCGTCAAGGAGCTCTACTGGCGTGCCACCTTCGGAGGACGCTACGGCGAAACCAACGAAGACGAGGAGATGCTGGTAAACGACACCTATAACGCGCTCGGAAAGATGGGCTGGTTCGAAAGCCTCGACGGTGAGGAGCTCACGCTCGACAACCTGCGCAAGAACGGCAAAGCGTGGCTGAGCGGCCGCCCCGCCTGGCACGCGAGCGTGGTCCAGAACTCGGACATCGTTCCCGGCCAGATCTTCTGGCCCTTCCGCGATCAGATCGAGCAGAAGGTGCCATACGCGACCACTACGCGGCGCATGGAGCTGTACCTCGACCATCCGTGGTTCATCGAGGCCGACGAGCACCTCGTCCGTTACAAGCAGGCGCCCAACATCGGCGGCCCACAACCCTTGCGGCTTACCAGCGGACACCTCAGATGGAGTATTCACTCGAACTGGGTAGCGTCCTACGAGATGCTGAAGCTGCACCGCGGTGAGCCCTTTGCTTTCATCAACGACACGGTCGCGAAGGAAAAGGGCATCGCGGATCATGATTATATCCACGTATACAATGACTATGGCTCTTTCATAGTCAGGGCGAAACTCAGTTCGTGTACGCGGCCCGACCAGCTTGTGATCTACCACGCGTGGGAGCCGTATCAGTATCCAAATTGGATGCCGTACGATGGCTTGCTGCCCGGCCCGCCCAAGGGCCTGCACTTCGCAGGCGGCTACCGCCATTACGAATACACCCTGTGGAACTGGTCTCCTTCGCAGTCGGACCGCCAGACCAACATCGACTTCGAAAAGGCGAATCTCCAGGCGTAGTCGCGGAGGCCGGAAAAATGGCAAACGGATCGGATAAGTCCCAGAGCTCCCCGTCGAAACGGGACCCCGTGCAGGAGCAGCGCCAGTACTTCCAATGGGACAGCTGCAAGTGGGGTACTCATCGAGTCAACTGCTACCCGGGCAGTTGTCCATTCCGAATCTACGTCAAGGACAACAAGGTGGTGCGGGAGGAAATCTCCTGCACCTATCCGGAGTTTGCCGACCCCGACTCGAAGGTGCCCGACTACAATCCGCGCGGATGCCAGAAGGGCTATCAACATTCGCGCGCGATGTACGGACCCGACAGAGTGTTGCACCCGATGAAGCGTGCGGGCGAGCGTGGCAGCGGAAAATGGGAAAAGATTTCCTGGGACCAGGCTTTCGACGAAATCGGTGGGAAACTCGCCGATGTCATCCAGAAGTACGGCCCCAAGGCGCTGCTTGACGATCACGCCGCCAACGGCATCGGAGTGTTTCGCGGCGCCGCCGAGGGCTCGACCACCGGCATTACTTCGTTGCTCGGTGGAGTGAGCCTCGATCTCGACTTCATGACCGGCGACTTCAAGGTCGGCCAGTGGCTGACTTTCGGCGAGATGCATCACGCGCCCGGGATCGAGAACTGGTTCCTGCCGGACACCATCATCCTGATGTCCAACCCGGTCTATGCGAACATTCCCGACATTCATTACCTCCTGGAAGCGCGCTATCGCGGCGCCAAAATAATCGCCGTCGCACCGGATAAGAATCCTTCATGCCAGTTCGCCGACATCTGGGTACCCATCAACTGGTCGGCGGATCCCGCGCTGTGGCTCGGGGTAGCAAAGATTCTGATCGACAAGGGATGGATCGACACCGAGTTCGTCAAGGAACAGACCGATGCGCCAGTCCTGGTGCGATCAGATGACGGCCGCTTCCTGAGAGACTCGGACCTGCGCGAGGGCGGAGACTCTGAACAGTTCTATGCAATCGACAGCGCGACCGGGCAGCCCGTGCAGATGCCGAAGGGCACGCTTGAGATGGCCGCCGACTATGCCCTCGACACGCGCGCCAGCGTGCGCCTGAAAGACGGCGCCAAGCTCGAGGTCAGAACGGTTTTCAGCCTGCTCAAGGAACGCCTTGCCGACTACACGCCGGAGAAGGTCCACGAGATGGCGGGTGTTCACCCGGACACGCTCCACCAGATCGCCGAGCTCTGCCGACCGCCCCGCAAGATTTTCGGCTATATCAACTTCATCACCGGCAAGCTCTATCACGGCGATCTGCTCGAGCGCTCGTATTGCTACATCCTTGCGCTGACCGGCAGCATCGGCAAACCGGGCACCGGCACCCAGGGCTGGTCGCCGGGAACGGAGACGGCGGCCTCGATGGCGGCTGTCGCCGGGATGCCGAAGCAGGTAATCGAATCGGCGGACCCGGTCGCCGCGGCCGCGACCTTGTCCCAGCTGATGATGGAGGACTACAAGACACGGCTTAAGATGGACCCCACGATGCCGCCGGTCGAGGCCGCCAATGGCGCGACGCGTGAGGGCCTGAAGGCGTCGGGCGTGCTCACGCCCGGGGTTTTTCTCTGGTATCGCCACGCCGGATACAAGGACGTTTGGGACGAGCATCTGCATGATCCGTATACGACAAAGAAAATTAGTGACTACGCCGAAGATGCGGTTGCCAAGGGCTGGTGGAAGGGATTCGACCAGGAAGTCACGCCGCGCGCCATGCTCGTATCAGGATCGAATCCGCTGCGCCGTCATCGCGGCGGCATGAATACCTATCTAAAGACCCTATGGCCGAAGCTCGAACTGATCGTCGTATTCGATCCGCGCTGGAGCACGACCGGTCTTTATGCAGACTATGTATTGCCGGCCGCCTCTTATTACGAATATGCGGATGTCAAGTATTCGACTCCGGACACCCGGCTTCTGTGCTTCACCGACCAGTCGGTACCGATGCTGGGAGAATCCAGATCGGATCGCCAGATTGCCCTTGGCGTGTTGCGCCACGTCGCGAAGCACCTGAAGGCCCGCGGCATCGAAAAGTACAAGGCGGGCGACCGTGAGATCATCGTCGACGACCTGTACTGGCGGGCGACCTACGGCGACCGCTATGGCGAGACCAACGCGGACGAAGAGCGCATGGTCGATGACTGCCTCCATGCCCTCGGCGAGATGGGATGGCTCACCAGCCTTGACGGTGAAGACCTTAGCCTCGACAACATGCGCAAGAACGGCAAGGCTTGGCTGAGCGGACGCCCGCCCTGGCACGGTATCGTATGCCAGAGCTCGGATATGGTCCCGCGCCAGGTCCATGTGCCGATGAGAGACCAGGTGGAAATGAAGGTCCCGTACGCGACTACCACCCGGCGCATCGAGCTCTACATCGACCATCCGTGGTTCATCGAGGCCGACGAACATCTCGTCCGCTATAAGCGGCCTCCCGACATCGGCGGTCACCAGCCGCTGAGAATCACCGGCGGCCACGTCCGATGGAGCATCCACGCCAATTGGCATACGTCCGTTGAAATGATGAAGCTGCATCGCGGCGAACCATTCGCATTCATCAATAATACTGTGGGGCGCGAAAAGGGTATCCAGGACCATGACTTTATTCGCGTTTACAACGACTACGGGGAATTCCTCGTTCGCGCAAAGCCGACTGCATGCGTGCGGCCGGACCAACTGGTCATCTACCATGCCTGGGAGCCGTATCAGCATCCGAAAGGCATGCCGCACGACGGCCTGCTGCCTGGTCCGCCCAAAGGGCTCCACTTTGCCGGTGGCTATCGGCATTTTGAGTACACGCTGTTTAGCTGGGCGCCGTCACAGACCGACAGGCAGACCAATATTGCGTACGAGAAGGCGAGCTTTCAGGGATAATCATGTCTAAAGTCGGCGGTGCGTTGCCATCCTGGTATTGGCCTGCAGGCATCCCGCGTCGAGTTCCCGTAGCGCAGCAGCCGCTCGGCCGACTGTTCCGGCAGAAATTCGCGACGATGAAAGATCGAATCGCGGTCGCGGACAAAAATGTCCGCATCAGTTACGGTGAACTACTCGAGCAGAGCCTGAGTCTCGCCGGCGGAATCCAAGCTGCGGGCCTCGACGGCACCATCGCGATTGCCGATCCTGATCCGGTCCAGAGCCTGGTACTCTGCCTGGCTGGATTGTTCGCGGGTCGCTGCGTCTTCCTCGCAGACCCGGTTGACTCCGCGGAGCAACTCGCGGCTCGGCTCACTGAGGCGAAGGCCTCGGCGCTCATCGCGTCCGACGGCGTCGCACTTGCGCCGGGCACCGGCGTCAGGATCGTCGCGAGCAGCGAACTCAAGGGGACCTTCAGCGATATCGCAACGGCGAAGCGAGCCACCGAGCCCGCGGTACTTCTTCCGAGCGGCCACGGCGTAGTCGCGCACTCGCATTTTTCGCTGTCCGCGATGGCCGCCTCGATGGCGGCTTTCATTCCTCGGCTGCGGCAGATTCCCTTCGTGTGCACAGAACCGGCGATAAGCTCGTGGGAAATGCTTACCGGTATCGTGCTTGCGCTTTCGCAGGGTCGGCCAGTCGCATTTGGCCGCTTCGAGGAGTTCGACTCCGGCGAACTCGCAGACTTTGCCGGCGATGGCTACCTGATTATTCGGCAAGGTCAGGCCAACAAAATGCTAGCCGACGGGAAAGCGCCGGGGCTGATTGGACGGGCGGCCTATGTCTTCGTTTCGACCGGGTTCTTTACGCCGCGATGGCGGCGGCGGATAGAATCATTATGTGACCGGCCGATATTTCCGCTATGGGGTCTGCCTGAGCTCGGCCCCCTAGTCGCGTCTCATCCGACCTGGCTTCCGCCGCATGGCCACGGATTCCCGCTGGTCAATGTGTCTCTAATTCCGATCGATCCGGATAGCGGCAAGGTTTCGATCGTGCCGTGGGAGATGCTCGAACAGGCGGAGGTTGGCGTCGAGGCGCTATCCGCGATGGTCGGCTACGTCGAGCCGGCACGGAACGTCGGCGTCAAAACCGGCACCGCGGTGAGGACGCGCCAGGTCGCGACGATGGATCATGTTGGCGTGGTTGTCCTGCAGGGCGCCCCGTTCGACGGCCAGGGAGCCGCCAGTGGCAACTGAGAATGCATATCTGTTGTTCGACGTTCCCGGCGGCCGTCTTGCCTTCGGCGACGGAGACCTCGACATCTGGGCGGAACATCTCACCTGGTGTTACCGGATGATGGGCATCGGAGACGGCGCAACGATCGCGGTTCAGGACTTCGGCAGCAGTCCCATATCGTTTCTCGGCTCGAGTCTGCTGATGCCGGGGCTTCAGCGCGGAGTCGCCGAACGTATCGATGGCCGCTTCATTTGCCTCGACGCTTCCGCAGAGCGGGTGACGCTCACGCCCGCTCTGTTGGCGCAACTGGCCGTCGATGCGCTCGTGATCAGAGAAGACGTGATCGCGCTGCTTTCCGCGGAGCTGCACAAAAAGGGATTTGCCGAGCTCGCACAGCGCACGATGAAAACAATTGTGGTGTTCGGCGACGAGCCGCCGGCCTTCAATCCGGGCCGCCTGCAGCCGTGGCGCCATCTTATGCACGTCGAAAGCGCCCTTCTGCTCGCACCCCAGTGCGTGAGGTGCGAGTGCTTCCACCTCCGCGAAGGCTTCTACGAAGTCGACGGACGAAGGATTCGGAACCTCCGGCTGACCGCGCCGGCCTACGACCTGCCGCGCGGCGAACTGTTCTCGCCTTCGCACTGTGCCGCGGGCAGCCGCGACTGGTGTATCGGGTGGTCACCTCGCGGACGAGGTATTTGATCAGCGATGCGTGACACTACTTCGAGCTGCGCACGAAACGATGCCATCGAGACCCTTTCGGGCGCGCAATTGACTGCCTGGCAGACCGACCGTCTGCGCGAGGTCGCGAATTACGCATACCAAGAGGTTCCATTCTACCGCGAATTGTGGGACAGGGCTGGCGTCGAACCGGGGCTGCTTCGTTCGATCGAAGATTTCGCGCGTTTTCCAACGATTTCAAAGCATGACCTTGTACAAGCCGGCAACTGTTGGACGAATCCGCATCAGGGCCCGGTCGCATTCAGCACCCGCGGTACTTCCGGGGATCCGCTTCTCGTTTGGCTGAGCGCAGAGGAGGAAGAGGCGTACATCCTCCCGACGATGCGCGGTTTTCGATGGGCGGGATTCCGGTCCGGGATGACGGCGCTGTTGATGAGCCCGGTGTGGCACCGTCTGGCAGCCTGCGAGGCGCACGCGATCGCACGCTTGGGCGGGCGCTGCGCGTTTTTCTGGGGAAGCATGGGATCCGAGTACACCGACTCCTTCCTTCAAACGTTGTCCTCGGAGCGGCCGGAATTCATCACGACCACCGCGCCGTTCCTGCTCTCCCTGATTCGACGGAGCACCGGCGCCACGATTCGGCCGCACGAGCTCTTCAAAGGAGTACGCTCGGTCGTCGTCGTGGGTTTGCCGCTCACGCCGCGTATGCGCGAGTTCCTTCGCGACCGCCTCCAAGTCGAAGATGTCTTCGAACGCGGTGGAACGCAGGAAGGAGCTGCGACCGACGAATGCCAATGGCATACCGCTCCCCACGTGCACGAGGACGTCTGCTACCTCGAAGTCGTTGACGATGTCGGCATTCACGCCGCGCCCGGTGCCCGCGGACGTCTGATCGTCACCAAGCTCACCACAGCCGGGAGCATCTTCGTGCGCTACGACACTGGTGACATTGCCGCATTCGCGCCCGGCGAATGCGCGTGCGGTTGTGGTTTTCGCAGACTGAAGATTTACGGACGTCCCGAGAGCAGCGTGCTCGTCGGCGACCGGCTAATCACCGCGTACGACGTCCGGATGTGCATCGAGGAAGACCCCGCCCTGGTGGGCCGCAACGTGTTGCTGATCAGCGAGGCGAACGCGCGGGCCGGCGTCCTCACGGTCGCCGTCGAAGGTGATGCGCGCGACCCGGCGAAACTGCGAGCGCGCCTGCGCGAGCGACTCGAGGTCGCCACCGCCCACATCGTCTGGCTCGGCGACCTCAGGGTCAACTGGGGTTTCCGCCAGGTGCTCGACGGTCGCGAGGTACGGCTCCCCAGGAGCTGATGGAGGCGCCGATGAAACTGATGCTCCCGACCAATTGGGATCCCGAACTCATCGCGCAAATTGCGCCGTTCAAGCCCGATTACATTTACGGAAGCCTGCCGAGCGAGGCTACGCTTCGCTCATCACTGATGCTGTCCGCCGCGAGCGAAGACGATATAGCGCTTCATGTTTCACAGGCCTCGCAGCACGGCATTCGTCTCGTCTACGTCATGAATGCCACCTGTCTGGGAAACAAGGAATACTCTGAAGAAGGCCGTGGTCAGCTGTTGCAGCGTCTCCAGTGGCTTGTCGATATCGGGGCGGCGGCGGTGGTCACGGCGAATCCGTTCGTGATGGAGCTGGTGCGCGAGAATTTTCCCGCTCTCGAGCTGCACATTTCGGTGCTCGCATCGGTCAATGACGCCCGCAAGGCGAAATTCTTCGACGACTTGGGCGCCGCCGTGATTCATCTCGATCCCCAGGTTAATCGCGACTTCCGCCGTCTCAAGGCCATCCGCAAGGCGGCCGGGTGCCGTCTCTCGCTGGTGGTCAACGAGGGCTGCCTGCTGAGCTGTCCGATCCGCCAGTATCACTCCAATATGATTTCCCATTCGGGGGAAAGTATCACCAGCCGATACTACGTGGACTACTGCTACTACCGCTGCTCGCTTATCAAGGTAAACGACGCCGCCGAGTATCTTCGCGCGCCATGGGTTAGACCCGAGGATCTGGCCATCTACGAAGATTTGGGGATCGACCTGTTCAAGGTTGCCGGCCGCGAAAAGATGGAAGAGGGTCCAAGTTCGCACACCGATTGGATCGCCATGGTCGCGAATGCGTACCACTCGAGGCACTGCAAGGACATCGCCCGCCTCCTCGTCGGCATCCAGCCGCCGCACAAGCTCTTCGGCGAGGCGCCTGAGCCGTTGGGCGTCCGCATCGACAGTGCGGAGCTGGATGGGTTCCTGCGCTTCTTCCAGGACGACCATTGTTTGCTCGATTGCAACCAGTGTGACTACTGCGGGCAGTGGGCACGGCGCGCCGTCCACGTGAGCGGCAGGCCAACGGAATGCGCGCAGGCGCTCGCAAACGACGTGCAGACCATTCGAGTCGGAAGTTATCGGAGTGGCAGGTGAAGGCTCTCGATCTGCAGATCCTGGTATCGATTCATCTTCTTTTTGCGGCCGTGTTTGTCGGCTCCAATGTGTTTCTGGATTTCCTTTTGACTCCGCGTCTCGATCTGATTCCGCCCGGCCAGGCGGCGCGGCTGGGCGACAAGCTCGGGACCGACTTCGCCATCTTGAACTGGATCACCCTGCTCGGACTCCCGCTGAGCGGACTCCTGCTGCTGTGGCGATTGGGCGAGTTGTCGTCGTTGCTCGACCCGGCGTTCTTCGCCGGCGGTTACGGCGCCGCCCTGCTGTCGATGATCGCGATCTGGCTTACCTTGATGATAACCGCTGCAATCCTGACCTTCTACCTGCGCCCGCGCGTCGTGGTGAAACTTCCCTACAATGCCACGCGTCAGCAGGTGGAGGGCTCTCGTACCGACGCCGTGCGGTATGCGAACTGGATGCGGCGTCTCGCGCGCTACAACGTAGTCTCGTCGATGGTCGCGATAGTCATTGGCGGTTTTCTACGCTTCGGAGGTTATCCTTTCTGAGATGGTGACAGCGAGGCCAGGAACCGCAGCTCGCTTGATCGGCGCGCCGTTCGCGCGCCGCATTGGATAGACGATCCGTGCGATCAGATAACGAAAGCACAACCGTCCGAACTCAGGCGTCACAGCTACGCGACCGATTCGGGCGCACCATGAAGAAACTGCGCATCTCACTGACTGATCGCTGCAATTTCCGTTGCGTCTACTGCATGCCGGAGTGTCCGGTCTGGGGTCCCAGGAAAGTAATCCTCAGCCTCGAAGAACTCCATCATCTGGCTGCGGTTTTAGTAGGTCGCTTCGGAGTCGAGCAGATACGCCTGACCGGTGGCGAGCCGCTGCTTCGCAGCGGTGCGCCACGATTCGTGTCCATGCTCCACGGCCTCCGAGCCGCCGGCCTTCGGCGCGTCTCGCTCTCGACCAACGGCGCCCTGCTGGCGCGCTACGCGCGGGAACTCGCGCAATCAGGCCTCGACGACGCCAACGTCAGCCTCGACTCGCTGTCTCCGGCCCGATTTCACCAAATCACCGGCGGCGCCAACTTGCGCGAGGTTCTGCGTGGGATCGAGAGTGCGCGTGAGGCCGGACTACCGGTGAAACTCAACGCCGTGGTGATGCGTGGGACCAATGACACCGACATTCCAGCGCTCGCTACCTGGGCATATCGCGCCAACATCCCTCTGCGCTTTATCGAGTTCATGCCGCTCGACAGTCGCGGCCTTTGGAGTCCCGACAAGGTCTTCACCGAGCGCGAGATCGTCGCGCTCCTGGCGCGGCAGTTCGAGGTCAAGCCGCTTCCGCGCACCGACCAGCCGGCGAGCTACTATCTCTTGAACGGACACTTCCGCCTCGGTGTAATTTCGACAGTCTCCAATCCGTTCTGCGCGCGATGCGATCGCATCCGGCTCACGGCGGATGGAAGGCTGTTCGCTTGCTTGTTCTCGCCCGCAGGCATCGATCTCAGGAGCACGCTGCGCCCCACAATCAATTCCGATTTGCTTGAATCGCAGATGGAAGCGGCGATCTGGAATAAGCCCCGCGGCTTCGTCGAACGCTCCGCGTCAATGGACCGCGGGAATACAGGAATGCACGTGCTCGGGGGCTGAATGCAGTGTGGAGCGGGCGCCGAACCCGCAAAAATGGCTATAGCAATGAGACTCTGCCGGACACAGACACCGAGAAACGCCGCCGGACGCGCTGCTACTGAGCACGCCGCGACCACCGCGGCATCACCGATTCCGTCGCCGAAGCACGGCCACGGGAATCTGCGCAGGTACCCTATGAACAGACCGAATGACGCACGGCACCCGCTCCTTCGACTGATTGCAATCGCGCTGGTGGCTCTCTTGACCCAACTCGCCGCGCCGAACTCTGCCGCGGCGCAGGTGCGGCCCGGAGACATCATCACCGCCCAAAACGCGTACAAAGCAAGGGATCTGGTGTCGCCCGGAGTTTATCTCAGGATAACCCACGGGATGAGCATGCGGATCGTGCCAAGCGAACGCATCGAATGGCCGCCGCCGTATCGCGAGGCCACCGAGAAATATTCCTCGCAGGTCCGACTTTCCAATGACCATAGGAGCCTGGTGGGATACGTAGCGGGCCTGCCCTTCCCGTTCATCGATCCGAACGATCCCGATGCCGGAACGAAGCTGATGTGGAACAACACGTTTCGGCCCACTTCCACCGACGATTATGATGCGCGCGACTTCACCTGCATCAGCGAGTACGAGGGGTTGAATCGGCCCTACGCTCCAATCGACTACTATGAGATGGGCCATCTGGCCAGTTACAACCTCGTCGGCCGCACCGAGGTCGAGCCCATACCCTACGACCCCGATTTCCTGACCAGCGGACGGTATTTGCTGATCGGCTTCTATCCAATGCTGGCGCCGGAAGAGGACCGTGGCCGTGGCTTCGTCCGCTATCGATATGCCGATCCTCTCAAGGGTGACGACACCTGGACCTGGAGCCCCGGGAATCGACGAGTCAGGAGGCTTGGCGAAGCGATCCTGGGATCCTCGGCCGGTGCGATTACATGGTCACTTGACAATTTTCAGGGGTTTGCCGCCAAGAATGAAAACTACAACTGGCGCTTCCTGGGCGAGAAATCCATGCTTGCTTCCATAGCCGCCGGTCACGTACCGGAAGTAACCTGCCCGACCGATGGCGGCGCCAGCGCATGTCCCGAGCGTTGGGAATTGCGCCGGATGTACATCGTCGAGGGCGTCGCACGGCTAGACCGAGTTCCCAACGAGCTGTTCGGACGCCATGTCATGTACCTGGATGCCGAGGCGGAATGCATAATGTACCAGGATTTCTACAATCGCGCCGGTGAACTCTGGAAGAACTATCTAACCTGGATGGCATATCGCGATCGCGCCGTACCGGACGCGCGCGTCGCGATTTACCCATTCAAACGCGTGTTCCAGGTCGGCGCGAGCATCGATGATCTAAACGCCGGATTCGCCACGATGTGTTACCTCCCCGCGCAGGACACCACCGAACGCGAGTCCTGGTACATCAACATGGGTGCGGTGGACAGGAGTTTCTTCACCGTCAAGGCACTCACTGAAGCTGCGCCGTAATCTGCGCGAGGGGAGCCCTTCTGCCGGATCAGGGAGCTCGAATCCAGCGCTCGACGGCGAGACAGAGGAAAACGATGTTCAGGCGCTTCGACTTCGAAAAGGACCTGTACGAGACGCTCGAGTTTGTGCCGCTGTCGGCACGGCGCAAACTGGACTCCGCTGGTGTAAAGCTCCATTTGAACGAATGGCAGGCGCTCTCGCGGGTGCAACGCCTGGTGATCTGCCACTTCCCGGTCGCATCCGCGGAGGAACGCGACGTTCTGACGGCCTTTCTGCGGGAGGCGGTGAAGATACGCGCGGGAACCGAGCTCGCGACCATGAAGCCCGCAGCGCACGACGCTGCGCCCGATGCCGGCCACGTGCCGCCGGATGTTGCGCAGCTAATCGCCGAGCTCATGCTGCCGGAGAAGCGCTGGTCGCTTCTCGATCCCGATGAACGCTTCGCCCTCGCAAAGCTGGCGCGCGGCGGGGCCGATAAGTTTATGAGCGCATGGTCCGAGTTCGCGGACAAGTGACGGCCATAGATATTCCTGCCGGCGCGGAAGCATAAATAGGAGAACCTACGATGATTCAATCAGCTCACGAAGACGCTTCCTTCAAGCTGCTCGATCGCGCGATTGCCGGACATCGGCTCAGCGCCGGCGAGATACGCCGCCTCTACGAGTTGCCCACAAACGATCTGGCGGCGGCGGCTCACGAATTACGTCTGCGTCGTAGCAACCCGGAGGTGGCGACCTATTCCATCGGCGGGAATATCGATTACACGAACATCTGCGTCGTCGCGTGCAGATTTTGCGCGTTCTATCGTACCAGGCACCAGGACGGCGCCTTCACACTCACGCTCGATGAAATCGCGCGGCAGATGGACGAGCTCAGGCGAATCGGGGGTCGCGATGTTCTGCTTCAGGGCGGCATCAATCCCGACCTGCCATTTCAGTGGTATTTGGATCTGCTTCAGTTTCTCAAATCGCGCTATCCGGAAATCCACATTGATGCATTCAGCCCCGAGGAGATTCTCGGTCTGGAGAAGCTGACCGGCCGCGATGCGTGGAATATTCTCTGCGAGCTGAAGGATGCCGGACTGGATGGCATGCCCGGCGCCGCGGCCGAGATCCTGGTTGACGAGGTGCGCGAACGCATCGCGCCGACGCGGATAAAGGCCGGAGACTGGTTCCGAATCATCGACTCGGCCATGAAGGCCGGCCTCCACAACCCGTGGGTAGGGACGGTCATCGGATTCGGCGAGACGCTGCAACAACGCGTTGACCATCTGATCGCGCTGCGCGATCAACAGGATCGCGGATTGGAGCGTTACGGTTGCGGCTTTTCGGCGTACAAGATATGGCCCGCACGCCTCGAGCATACTCGCCTAAACGGGACCACTCCTCATGACGATAATGATGCGGTCGTCAATGAGTACTTACGCGACGTGGCGGTCGCGCGACTTGCGCTCGACAACATCGAAAATCACCGCGCGGTCTGGCGCACGATGGGCTTCGAGGTCGCGAGCCGGGCGCTGCGCTCAGGCGCAAACGATCTCTGCGGCACCGGGTCGATCAACGCGATTAACGCTTGCATCAAGGCGGCCGGCCAGGATTTGCCCGACCCAACCGAGGCGCTGATCCGTGATGTGGTGAAATGCATCGAAGACGCCGGCTTCACTGCGGCGCTCCGTGATCCTTATTACAATATTCTTACCCGCCACAAATCGACCAAGTTGGAATTACCCGACTCAGCAGTGGCTGCGGGAAAGTAGTCTTGGCATGGACGATGCTCGAAAAGAAATGAAGGTCTCAATCCGATCTGGACACAGCGTGGACCCAAACCGGCTAAAGCATTGCCGAGCGAGGCCTTCTTGTCTACTCTCCGAAATGGAATCGGAGCGTCAGAACGGAGATTCCGATCACAAAGCAAAAAAGGATCGACCTGAGCAAACATGAAGAATCGAAGTATCGTTGAGGCGATCCGGTCCACCCTCGCGCGACCTGCAATAGCACTGAAATTGGCGTGGCGTCGAATTGCCGTCGCGCTTGTCGCGGCGTTTGTTGTGATTTCCGCAGCGTCCGGCGCCTTCGCGAGCCAGCTGGTCCTCAACAGCACCGGCGGAACGATGACGCTCGGCACGGATTTCATGCTCGAAGGCTCGACCGTAGCCAGTCCGGCGGGAACGGTGTCGATCGATTGTCCCATCACCTCCGTTGCTTCGGGCACCTATGCTATCACTTACAATTGCTCCGGAGGCAGTTTTACCTTTCAGTCAACCGACGGCACGACGACCGTTCAGGCTCCCTTTGGCACCGCCGCCTTGACCCTCACTGCATCGGGAGGGGGACGCGGCGGCAACATCAAGTACTACTACCGCTTCGCCGGCAACTTTACGGGAACCAAAACCGTAAACGACGTTGCGGGGGCGATCACCGGGGAGACGCGCGCCTCGATTGGCCCGCTGACGGCGCAAGTCGGTTCAGGATCGGCTACCGCGTGTT
>JBGPNU010000004.1:0-23141 GCA_041487675.1 Binatus sp. (SeqCode) | reverse complement strand
GCACGGGATGCTCGACGCGATCGTTCCGCGCCATCAGATGCGTTTTACGCTCGCGCGGATCCTTGCGATGCTGACGCGTCCGCGCGCCGGCCGCGGCTCCGGTTTGCGCCGGCACAAGAAGTAGGCATCGGCGCGTCTCTGGAGAATCTTCCGCATCCGCGTTGCAGCCGGTAAACTCCCCACTCAAGGCATGGACCGGCTCAGCCAAACTATCGACTGGCTCTATTCGCTCGAATCGCGCGGCGAGGTGTACAAGCTCGAACGCATGGACGCCGCGCTCGAGCTGATAGGCAATCCCCATCGCCGCATTCGCGCCGTGCACATCGCCGGCACCAAGGGCAAAGGCTCGGTGGCCGCGATGCTCGACAGTTGTCTCCGCGCGGCGGGTTACCGCACCGGTCTATATACCAAGCCTCACCTGGTGAACCTGGCCGAGCGCACGCGAATCGACGGCGCGGAAATCCCCGCGGCGCAGATGCTTGAGTACATAGAGCGGCTGCGCGCGATTTTCGATTCCGCCGGGCTCGCGCTCACGTTCTTCGAGTTCACGGTCGCGATGATGTTTGCGTACTTCGCCGACGCGGGTGTCGATATTGCGATAATCGAAACCGGACTTGGCGGACGCCTTGATTCGACCAACGTGGTCACGCCGATTTTGAGCGTGATCACCCCAATCGGCTTCGATCACATGGAATATCTCGGCTACACCATCGCCGCGATCGCGGGCGAGAAGGGCGGGATAATCAAGAACGAGGTACCGGTCGTGATCGGCGCGCGCGAGCCCGACGCGCGCCTGGCGCTGACATCGATTGCGGCCGGGCGGCAAAGCGGGGTGCGATTGATCGATCGCGATTTCTCGTACCGATCGCAGGCCCCGGCGCATCGATTCGACTATCATGGACTTGGTCTCGAACTGCGCGATCTCGAGATTGGACTTGCCGGTCCTTTTCAGCACGAGAATGGCGCCATCGCGGTGGCGGCGCTCGAAGCGCTCAGAAGTCAGGGATGGCGTATCGAAGAAGACGCGATTCGGCGAGGCTTGAAGAACATCTACTGGCCCGGCCGCTTCGATCTCGTCTCGAAGCGCCCGCTTGTCATCCTCGATTGCGCGCACAATGAGATGAGCATCGGCGCACTGCTGGAAACTATGAGCGTCGAACTCGGCCCCGACGTGAAGCCTCGACTGATCTTCGGCTGCCAGTCGGCCAAGGATTGGCCGAAGATGGCCGCGATGCTCACTCCGCGTGTGCGCGACGTCACTCTGACCCGGGCCAAACCCAAGAGCCCGCTCGAACCCGAGATCCTGCTGCCGCATTTCGCGGCCCACGTGCCGGCGCGCGTCGAGCGCGACCCGCTCCGCGCCGTCGAACGAGTTACATCGGAAATGGGGCCCGATGACGTGGCGCTGGTTACGGGTTCGGTGTATCTTATCGGCGAAGTTTACGAGTACTTTCTGGCTCGCGAAGGGCGTAGTGGGTTGTTTCCTGAAGCCGGCGCTTAAAAGACTTGCGATTGCGGGATTGTGGGCGGCGATGCTCGCTCCGGGCAGCGCTCTTGCCGACGCGCCTGCGGCGCCCTCGTCCAACTCGAGTTCGTCCCAGGGCGGCGGCGGAATTCCTGCGCCAGTGAAGGCCGAGCACGAAGAGCCGATCAACGTCACCGGCCAGGAAACGATTTACGACTCCAAGACCGACACGTTTTTTGTAAAGGGCGATGCCGTCATGACCCAGGGCGGCAGCGTGCTCAAGGCCGACGAGATCGACGTGATGCGCCGGCAGCGCGAAGCCCACGCAATCGGCCATGTGCATTTGATCGACCCCGAAGTCGAGATGTGGGCCACCGAGGCCAAGCTCAACCTCACCGATGAAACCCTCGATCTCTACAACGGCAAGGTGCTGGCGAAGAAAAACACCTACCACCTCGAAGGCAAGCGGATCATCAAGCTCGAAGGCCAGAACTACCAGGTTAAAGACGGCTTCTTCACCACCTGCGCATGTCAGAAGGGCGCGCCCGATTGGTCGATTACAGCGGACGAGATGGACGTCAACGTGGGCACCACCGGCACTGCCCGCAACGCCAAGTTCAACGTGCTCGGGCAACCGATCATTCCGCTTCCGTACGCGAAATTTCCCGCCGATTCGTCACGGCATAGCGGCTTGCTGAGCGGCCGCTATGGACAATCGGGGTTGCGCGGCTTTCAGTGGCTTCAGCCCTACTACCTGGCGATTAACAAGAGTTCCGACGCTACGTTCGCGCTCGACGTTGAGACCTCGCAGCGAATCGGCGGGCTCGCCGAGTACCGTTTGACCAACGGCGCGGACGATTACTTGTGGGGCAACGGCGCGTTTTACAACGAATCGATCCGATCGGACAGCAATCGTCAGAAAGATATCGTGGACCCTCAGATCGCCGACCCGCACATCCCCGTTGATCGCTTCGGGATCATCGCGATGACCCGTCAGCATATCACTGACAACCTGATAGCTTACGGCGACACGATTTCGGTCAGCGACAGCCTGTACCTGCGCGAGATGGACGTTTGGACGCTGTCGCGCGGCTACGGCAGCAACTTCGGCTCGATGCGCAATGCGGTTTCGGATTTCGGGCTGCTCGATGAATTCGAAAACGCATTCGCGCGCCTGCAAGGTACCTGGAATCAGGACCTGATTCAGCCCCAGGAATTTGCCCTGCAACGGTTGCCCGATCTGACCCTCACTGGCCGCAAGGAACTGTTTAACAACCTGATGTTCGCGGATTACGACGCCGAAGCGGTTGATTTCTTCCGCTACAGAGGCGTCGATGGATGGCGCTTCGATGTCAACCCGCGCGTCACGATCCCGTGGCGTCTGGGCGACTATCTGTATGGCTACGGCACAGTCGGCTCGCAGGGCGCTGTCTACACCTCGGCCGGGCACGAGCTTACAATTACGCCGGTCGGCACCAACGGCAGCCTTACCTACAACAATGGCGTTACGGTTGGTCCGCTCGGCGCTTCGGGCCTGCATGCGAGCGCGGTCCCATACTTCAAGACCGGAGTCTCGACCGTATTGGATCGGGTTTACGACGTCGGATGGCGCTCGATCGACAAGCTCAAAAATACCATCGAGCCATTTGTGAACTACGCGTACGTACCGCGCGTATATCAGGGCGATCGCCCGCTGTTTGATCAGTTCGACCGCTTGGACCCGCGAAGCCTTATCACCTACGGAGTGACCACGCGGCTCTTCGGGAAATTTAGCGACGAGCCGGAACAAGAACAGACCGGCGACACGTCCAGCGATGAATTCTCGAACACCGATTCGACGGTGGGGCCGTTTCATGAAGACCCGGTGGCGGGGGAAACTCTCGCGCCGCGAGGCGGAACGATTGTCAGAGGAGACGTGCATTCCCGGGAGCTGGCCCAGCTAACGGTGCAACAGGCTTACGACACCTCTCACGAAGTCGCGCTTGACGGGTCGCAAATCTCGGACCTCGAAGGCATTCTGAGTGTCTATCCAACCACGATTGCCTCCCTGAGTTCGCAGGTTGACTATAATCCGCGCAGCCACGCCGGGATTACCTACGCCAACGTCTATGCGAGTTTTCAACCGCCATGGTCCAGCCCCGCGTCGAGAGTCTATATGGGCAAGGCGCTGCAGGGCTCGTTCGTTCAGTTCGGTTACAATTATTCGAGTTCGCGTAATTCGGTCTTTCCGCCGACGAACCGCAATGGCTCGCAGTTCATGACTGCACGCGCCTACACCGACGTATTCGATCGGCTGGGCGTTTATTTGGCGCCCAACTACGATTTCTCGGCCCGTAAGCTACTCTCGGCCGAATACGGGGTGCGGCTCAAATCGCCGTGCGATTGTTGGGCAGCGGACTTTGGGATAACCCAATCGTACAATCCAAATGAACTCCAGTACCAGGTTCAGTTGACGCTCGGAGGGCTCGGCTCGGTTGGGCAGAGTCCGTTCGGGCGCAATCCGTTCGCGCAGTCGGGCCTCGCCGGCTCGTCCACCGGCGTGCTGCCGCGCTACTAGCCGCCGCGCCGATTGGCGTTCTAGAAGTACAACAACGCGATATCGGTAAGAATCCAGAGCGCGACCGCCAGCAGCAGCGGCCGATCATGAAGCAGTACCTGCGCCGGGTCGCCGCCTTCGTTGCGCTCATCGATCAAATACAAGTAGCGCAGGATTCCGAACGCGACGAATGGCACCGTCAGGTAGAGGTATCGCGTTCCCAGCTTCGCCTCGACCTCGGCCGAGGCGGTGTAAATCATGTAGCTCACCAGGGTCGCGCCGGCGACAATCGAGATCATCTGATCGACCAGCCTGACACTGTACTCCGAGAGCGCGCCGCGATGCGCGGTCGCACTCTCCCCGAGCGCGATCAGCTCGTGACGCCGCCGCGCCAGCACCAGGAACAGCGCGAGGACAAAGGTTATGAACACCAGCCAGACAGATACCTCGACGTGGATCGCCACGCCTCCGGCGAACGCCCGCAGCACGAAGCCTATCGCAACGGCGATCACGTCAATGACCACGCGATGCTTCGCCCAGAACGAGTACGCAACCTGAAGGGCCGCGTACAGCAGTGCGATTCCGGCAAATCTCGGGCCCAGCGCGATGCTCAAAATCGCCGCGCTCAACGCCAGCACGAGCGCCATCGAGGCCGCCGCCGCAACCGTTAGATCGCCGCGCGCCAGCGGACGGTCGCATTTCTCGGGATTCAGGCGATCCGCTTCCCGATCGACAATGTCATTCAACACATAGCCGGCGCTCGAAAGCGCGCAGAACGCGACAAATGCCACGGCTGCGAGGGCAACGTCGTGCGGATCGAATAGCCGCTGGCTGAATACCAGGGCCGCCCCGACCAGGGTATTTTTGATCCATTGATGAGGCCTCGCGAGGCGGATCATCGCGGCCATCGGGCCGACTTTCGCAGCGCTCTCCAACTGGGTGGCCGTCTTCATCGCCCTTCTTTGTATAGGTGCGTGCTTTGCGGTCGCAAGACGCCGAGACCCACTCGCGGCCAAAGCGGCCCGCGCGCCCGAGCCAGCTCGCCGTATTGACAAGTATTTCCTACAAAGCGTATTGACTTATTTTCCTACAATAAGTAGATACCTTCCAGAGGGAGAACCGCGGGCCGGGAACAGCACCCAGTTTGGCTGGTGCTGTGGAGGAGGGGCGGCGAATGAAGGCGATAAACAGGTGGCTGATTGTAGTGGGCGTCTTGACTCTCGCCAATTCAGCGCACGCCCGCAAGCCGGGGGTTGATGGCTGGTTCTTTAGTATAACTCCCCCCAATGGTGGGCAGACTTTCGACGTAGGCCCATATAACAGTCTGTATGGTTGCCGTGACTGGCTTGGGAGCGCACTTTACCTGCATCCAACGACGTGTCACAACCACCCAAATGATTACAACTGCCGCATCATCGGCAACGGCTATGCCTATCCTCAAGGCTTCCCGTATCCGGTTCCGGCAGACGAGCAAATTCCAAGTGGCGATTGTTTTGAGTCTAATCAACCCGGCTTAGGACAAGGTAACTATTACTTTTTCTATTCTAATATTGGCGGGTCCGTAGTTGGCGGGGCGAGGTCTAATAGGAAATGCAATAAATCTCGTCGTAATACTCTCGGCGAGACCGGTAGCGGATGCTTCTTTGTCGGGGATACGGGCGAGTAAGGATAGATGATCGCCGATTTCATGCTGCCTTCCTGCTCGTTCGATGAACGATGCGATTATTTGGGCGAGATGGGCTGCTAGTCGTGCGCCGACTTCGCCGAGCGGCGAATCCATGCTTTGCCGTCGCAAGACGCCGAGATCCACCCGCGGCCAAATCGGCCCGCCCAAACGCCGGCGAATTCACCCGGATGCGCCGTGTTGACAGACTTTGCTACAAGATGTAGAGAAGAAGCTGCGGACGCGCCGCGTTTGGAATCGCATGGATTGAAACCTCCCCAAGGGGGGCGCGTTCGCCGGGAGGATTGAGCGATGAACATACTCGGAATGTCGGCTCGGCGAGGCGAGCGGTCTCTGGAGCTTGTCCGCTCCCCATCGCGGCACATCGGCGGAGCGCAAGAATTCTCGACGTTTGCGCTCCTGCTGCTCTGTTTCGCGGTAGCCATTGGCATCGTCGTCCAACGCGGCCATCGCGAGGTCAACGGCGCGGGACCTCCGTCGGCTGCCTCCGTGCACCGGGCAATCGCGCCGAATCCTCGATCGGATGCGCCCGTCTCGTCCCGTGATGATTATGCAGCCTGGATCGCCGCCGCGGCCGGCAATCTTGGCAACGCGGCTGTGGACATCATCCACACGGCCGTGAAGATTGTCTGGGATCAGGCACTCTGGGTATCGAATCGAATCCTTGGTTACGTCGCCGATTCCTGGGTTAATCCTGTCACCGGAGATCGTTTGATCTTTAATGCAGCGCCGGGCGCGTTTAACCGGGCAGTCGCGATACTCGCGCTCGCGATGGTGGCGTTTGTCATGATGGCGCTCGCGAGTCCGGTTTACGCGACCTGGAAGTCATGGCGGCTCAGCCGCGCGCATCTCCGCTATCGTTCGCATTGAATTGAGCGGACGCTGAATTCGCCGCCGCCGGCCGAGAGGTCTAACCGGCGCCGATTCTCTTGACCGCACGCCGCAATTGCGAAAACAGTACGCTCGATGAGCGACTTGACGCATGAAAAAACCGGACCGTCGGCTACCGTTGATCTTTCGGGCCTGAAGCGCTTTCTCGACGAGCGCAATCTGGGCGACACCGCGGGCTTGCGCTCCGAAAATATATCGTTCGGCCATTCCAACGAGGTTCACCTGGTTCATTTCGACCGCCATTCGTGGGCGCTCCGCCGCCCGCCGCGTGGACCGCTGCTTCCGACTGCGCACGACATGATGCGCGAGTATCGAGTGCTGAAGGCTCTGCAGGACACGCCCGTCCCGGTGCCGCGCGTGTACGCATCCTGCGCCGATCCATCGTACATCGGCGCGCCGTTTTACCTGATGGAGTACATGCGCGGAGAAGTCGTTCGCGCCGACAACAATCATTTCGTGAAAACGCCGGCACTCCGCCGCCGTGTCAGCCGGCAGATGGTCGAGGTGATCGCGGCGCTGCAGAAAGTCGATTGGCGCGCGGCCGGCCTCGAAGGCTTCGGCCGTTCCGACGGTTATCTCGAGCGCCAGCTCAAGCGATGGTCCGATCAGCTCGAGCGCACGATTCCGCACACCCGCCCGCTGCCCGTGATGGAGCAGGTCAAGGAATGGCTGCGAGCGCATCTACCGGAGTCGCCGGCGCCGACGATCGTCCATGGAGATTACAAGCTCGACAATCTGATGTTCGATCCCGTAAGCGCGCGCGCGATCGCGGTCCTGGACTGGGAGATGTCCACCATCGGCGATCCGTTGGCGGATTTCGGCTGGATGCTTACCTATTGGCCCGATCCCACCGACACGGCAGGTAACGTGATCGCAAGCATGAGCGCCGACGAGGGATGGCTCACGCGGCGCGAAATGATCGATCTTTATGAAGAACGGACCGGCCGGATCATGCGCGAGTTCGCATTCTACCAGGCGTTCGCGTTGTTCAAGCTCGCGATCATTCTGGAAGGCAGCTATGCGCGTTACCTGGGCGGTCAGACCGATGACCCAATGTTTGCGAGCCTGACCGAACGCGTGCCCGCGCTCGCGAACGCCGCCTGGGCAGTGTGCGCATCTCCGCGTCGCTAGTCATCTTCACCGTATCGATACCGAGGATTCGCCGTATCGATAACGTCGAGGACTCGACCGTCAGGCGCGAGCCGTCGCTTTGCTCGGAGGTGCGGCGGCGATGGCGAAGCGTGCGCGTCCCGTAACGCCGGGTGAACAACGAGGCCCAGAAGCTATACACTCATCTGTTCGCAACGCTCTCGGTTGACTTTCACCGCGATTCGGGTGTGAACTCCCGGTAATTGACTATCGGTCAGCAAGATGCGGTCGCGATTGGCGATCGGGCTGCAAGCAAAACGGGGGAATATGAACATCGTAAAAGCGCCCGTAATCGTGATTGTCGTCGCTCTAGGCGCAGCGTTGATGATGACTAACGCTAGGGCGCAGTCGCCGTCCGCAACGGCCACCACTAGTGCTCCCGTAGGCTCCATTCCTGAAAAGCCTCCGCAGTGGTGGACAGCCGATGGCGGGACTCAAGGGCAATGGACCGCGATGCGCGAACATTGCCGCGCTGTCTTCAGTGAGATGGCGGCGATCCAAAAAATGAGCCCGGACCAGATTAAAGCGCTGATGCCGGTTCCGGCCTCGGAGTGGGAGAGTTGTCGTAGGATTTCGGGCTCGTTCAGTGGGGCGGCTCAAACTTCCGGCGCCAGTGGTCCCGCGCCAGAGTCCTCAGGAGCGACGTCACCGACCCCGATGCCCACGCCGCTCCCCCCGGCGCTTCCCGTTAGCCCTCAGTCCTTGGCACCGGATACGTCTGGTCCTCCTACGACAGGGCAGCCGTTCGCCGGAGGCGGCGCGTCCGCTTGCCAGAACCCGCCCGTGCCGAACGTCACGGCCCCGACGCCACCGCTCGATGTTGCCGCCGATGTCTCGCCGTCGCAGAACGTCGAGATGTTGAATCAAGGCCTCTGGGTCTTCGACAAATCCGGAAACGTTCAAGGGGGAGGACCCGAGTCGCTATACACGTTCTGGTGCGGGAGGCCGGGTGCGAACGGAAATCCCCTTTCATCGTGTGCCGCGATTGGGAACCCTTTCCCAGTGACGTTTACCGACACGCAAATCGCATACGACCCCATTGACCAAAGGTGGCTCGCCACTACGTTGGCGAAAAACGCGATCCGACAGACGGGTGATTTGCTTTTCGCGATCTCTACGGGAACAAGCGCTCTAGATGGTTCCGGGGTCTGGCAACGCTACGATATACCGGTCTGCACCTCAAATAACAACGGCTACAATTTTCCCGACCAGCCAATACTCGGTTACAGCTCAAGTTGGGCTGCGGTCGACACGGTCTGCACAGATGTGGCTGGGGACTTCACGGCCGGCACCGACGCGCTCGTTCTGATACCCAACAGCTCAATCGTGACTCCCCCGCAGACGCTCAACCCGACGATAATCACCCCGCCCTTGTTCGCGTCGCGTCCCTCGCGCGACGTGTCAGGTAGCGGCTACTCGCAACTGGTGCTGGCGTCCGCTCAATTTGACCCTAACATACCGCCCAGTGCGCCGCCCCATGTTGCTCTTTATGGGATCGGGGCCAGTCCATCGCCAACGCCGATTGGCAATAGCCCCAACGCGTGGGGTTTCTCGGGCGGGGGAAGCAGCACGATTCCCGATGCTCCTCAGGCCGGTTGCACGGTTCCGTCGTCGAACTGCATGATCGACGCAACTGATCAAGGCCGCACCCAGCAGGTGACGCTGCAGTACAATCCCACAACCCAAAAGCATTACTTGCTCACCTCGTTCACCGCCGGGTATCAATCCGGCGCCGAAGTCCTGTGGTATATCGACGAACTCGAAACCGGAACCTGGGCTGGGCAATTCGCGGGAACCGGCAGCACTGGCTGGGTGCCGACGTACACCACAATTACCGCCGATCAGGATTTTGATATCAACGCCACCGCGACCAGCTTTACTTCCAACGGTTTCCCCTTTTCGATCGAGTTCGCGTGGCACACCTCAGGAATGTTAGGCCTTCCTGAAACAAACTTCGCCAACAGCGCGGCAGCCTACACCGGACAGAACACCTGCCCGACTCCCACGCCAACAGGAAGCGTCAGCCCCACGCCGTCGCCTTCGGCGACTCCCACGCCTCAGCCGACCCTGCAACGTTGGGGCGACTACAATTCACTCATTTGGGATCCCAGCCTCACCAGTTCAAGCGGTGAGAAGGGGCTGTTCTGGAGCGTGCTGGAGTTCACGCAGGGAGCCGCCGATCAGTCTACCGCATGGACGCCGTTCAATGATCCTTTCGTCGCCTTCGTCGGCTCGAGCTTCGCTGAGTCGGAGTGCTCAAATCCATCGGGGACGATCTGCAGCGTTACCGTAACCGCGCCGTCTGGCGTGCAGACCGGCGATGCCCTTCTAGTCGCATTCGAAATAGCTCAGAATACGAGCACGCCGCCAACATTGCCCGCTGGGTGGCGTTTGCTGCCGACCGCGAGCCCGGGCAGAGTAAGCTCTCATGACACCTGCGGCGGCAACCCTCCCGGCGTCTACATCACCTCGTGGTTGGCGGCATATATATACGGAAGCCAGTCCGGCGACAACGGCACCTACACCTTCACCCATGTCAGCAACCACTATCTCGTTTGCGGGAACAGCGCAAAGTGGCTTCCCGAAGCCTTAACGTTCATGGTCGCATACCGCGGCGTGGTTCAGGATCTCACCAAATACGGAGCTTCTGGCTATGGCGAGACCGGTCATCCGACGACATTCTCAGTAGGGCCGGTAACGCTGTCGTCAGGCGAATCTATGTTGGTGGGCATGGTGTCTGGACCTGCGAGTACAGTTGGTGAGAACAACGAAGCAAACGAGGCAGCCGCGTGCTTCGCGAGTGGCTTCGTCGGGAATCCGGCTATGACCCTGCGGATACCCTTGTCCGGAAACAACTTGGGCTTCATTGCAGGAGACGTTCCAGTGCCCGGCGCCGGCGGCGCGTTCGGCTCATATTCGACCACGATGTGCAACTCCTGCACAGCGCCGGGCTGCTTATGGTTCGGGTGGCTCGCTACGCTGCCCGAGTTCTGATCTGACTTAGGGTGGGCAAATGGTGTAGAACGCGTTCGATGCCATGCTCGCGAGATAACGTGTAGGGCTCCATCGTCAGGCGCGAGCGGCTTTCGAGCGGCTGAAAATTCCGCGGAGCCAATCGTACGCCTCGGGATATTGGTCGAGGTCGAGCACGAATTCCTGACCCGGATATGCCGATTGCAGGCGCACCGAGGTCGCGGATTCGGTCCAGCGAGTGAGTCTGGAATGGTAAGAGAGCGGGGTGCGCGCGCTGCGATGAATTCGAGGATGAATCCATCGCGGCAGCATCCACATCGAGCATTTCGTGTGCGGATCGGTCGCGGTGAGAGTCAGTTCCGGCCGGAGCCGCTCAAAGATTCCGCCGCCGTGCAAATTCAGGTCTAACGAGGATAGCCGTTCGCTCGCGATATAGAGCGTGTTGTTCTTGTAACGACCGGGCTCGCTGAAATGCGGATGTCGTCGGGCCCACGGTATTTCCGCCGCCAGAGTATCGGTGACCGGCCGCACGTCTCCGACCTGGAGCCATCCGAAAATTACGTGACGTCTCAGAGCCGGGCGAACGAAGCGAAGCGCGCTGCCGTCACTTTCCGCGCGCTGGAACGGTCCGAAGAAGAGAAACAGGTCGCCTGGCCCGACTCGATGTCGAGCGAGATGGGTCTGCGCGGCGCCGGCCTGGCCGAAGATTGGCCGCCATCCTTTAGTCCGCCGAACCGCGTCGATCCGCAGGTCGGGATCGAGATGCGCGCCATCGGTTCCAGCGATCCGTCCGCGCGTCAGGCTCTCGACCATCGTCGCGACGCCTGACCCGTTGAACGAAATATCCCGGTAAGTGGTCGCCGATCGATCGTCCGGAATTGGCAGCGAGCAAAGCAAATCGTCGCCGAGAATTGGACTCGGGCACCCGCCATGCGCGGCGTCGAATCCCTTGCGGCTGAGTATCAGCTTCGTCGGCGATGCCCGTAATCCGGCAAGCGGGTTACCGGGTAGTGGTGGCCTCGGCCGGGGCGCCGAGTTGGTGCGGGCCGCCGGTGCTCGCGCCGATCGACATGAACATCATCCCCTGCTCGTAGCGCGGACCGCCCACGATCAACGTCCCGTTATTCTTGAGCTTGAGGTCGGTGGTCATCATCGGCCGCGTTCCGTCGAATAGTACGATCTCCATCGCGATCATGTCGCCGTCAACTGCGCGCGGCTGAACGTGCAAAATCTTTCCGCCCGGAATCGTGAACGCGATCATCTTGCCGCATTCAGTCTGGCCTTCTTGATGGTTGACCAGGCTGTAGGTCGTAAAGCTGAACAGCCCGTGGAGTTTCGGTAACATTGGGACCAGACGTTTGTCCACTCCCTCGTTGGTATCGGCGGCCAGGACTGTATCGATGTAAACGAAAACCTGCCGCGGCGCCGCCTGGGCGTACGAGAAACCCGGCGTTCCGAAGGCGGTGATCGCGATGATGAGGAAACTGAGACTACCGGGGCGGATCGTCATGACGACCTAGGGCTGATCAGGTAGCCAAATGACCGTCGTGTCCTTACGAGGCTCGCTCCAGACCGCCACCGAAGGAGTCTGCGACTCGAGTCGCGAGATGACGACATGCGAATCGTTGTCCGCCATGGCAGGTCCACTCATGGCAGTTTCGCCGACCGGCGCCTGCGCCATTTGATTTGAGGCCGGAGCGGTCGAGGGAAGACTTCGATGACCGAACCGCTGAGCATATGGGGTGAGTAGAATCGTAGTCAGCACGGCAACTGCGGCAATCGCGCCGCCCCATGCGAAGCCCGAGCCGACGAAATCCGCTCCGCGGCCGAAGAAGCGCTCGATTCGCCTGAACCGCGGCTGCGGCAATCGATCGATGCGCGCGACTACGGCGCTCGAAAAGCCGGCCACGACGGGCGCGGAGGTGATCGATCTCAGTTCTCGCCCGACGGTCGAGTAGTCGGCGAGGATGCCGGCGCAGGATTCGCATCGCGCCAGATGGAACGCGACCTCCTGCATCTCGTTGGGCTCGAGTTCGGAGTCCTCGAACGCGCCGAGCATCAGGCCTATTTCACTGCATTCAGCCATATTGTGCCGCTCAACTCCCGGCCAGATCCTTCAGGATGGTGCGCAGGTGGGTGCGGGCATAATGCAACCTACTCATCACCGTTCCTCTTGGACACTGTAAAACTTCGCTAATCTCGTCGTACGACATTCCTTCGACTTCGCGTAGAAGTATCACTGCGCGATGTTCCGGCGTCAACTCCTCGAGGGCTTTCTTTAGCCGCTCGGAGAGTTGACTGCGGCTGACTTCCTTGAACGCGTCTCCCTGCGTGGTCGGCATTCGGCTGATTTCGCTCTCGGCATCTTCTCCGTGCAGGACCACGTGGCGGCCTTCGCGCCGCCAGAAATCGATCGCGAGGTTTGCCGCGATGCGGTAAAGCCAGGTCGAGAAGCTGGAGCGCGATTCGAACTTGGTGAGGTTTTCGAACGCCCGAATGAAGGTTTCTTGTGCGAGCTCAACCGCGTCATCCTGATTGTGCACCACCGCAAGTGCTACTCCGATCACGCGGCGCTGATAACGTTCCACCAAGACGCCGAACGCCTCGGAATCGCCCTTTCGGGACCGCTCGATTAGTTCGGCTTCATCGCCGTCCTTACGGCCTGGAGTTCTCAACTTGAATAGACGCAGTTTGCGGCGACTAAATTCAGCGAAATATTCATGCCGCGCCGCTCATCTCGGCCCAATTCGGCCCCGCTTTCAGCTCCACCTTGAGCGGAATCCGTAGTTCGGCGACGCCCTCCATCTCGCGTTTTGCGAGTTCAGCGGCCTCTTTCCATTGGTCTTTCCGCGCTTCCAGCAGCAGTTCGTCATGCACCTGCAAAATCATCCGCGCCTCGAGCTTTCGACCCCGGAGCACCCGGTCCAGCCGTATCATGGCGAGCTTTATCAGGTCCGCCGCGGTGCCCTGGATAGGGGTGTTGATCGCGATTCGCTCTGCCTGCGCCCGCGCCCCTCCGGGCTGAGCATTGAGCTCCGGCAGGTACCGGCGCCGCCCATACATTGTCGTTACGTAGCCGGTCTCGCGCGCGTTGCGGACGGTCTCGTCGAGCCACGCCCGCACTCCCGGCAGGCGTTCGAAGTAGCGCTTGATGTAATCCGACGCCTCGGTCAGCGCAATCCCGAGTTCGCCCGCCAGGCGCTGCGGCCCCATCCCGTAAATGATCCCGAAGTTGATCACTTTGGCCAGCCGCCGCCCGGCCGCATCGACTTTCTCCGGCGTGACTCCGAGCACCTCCGTCGCGGTGCGAACGTGGATATCCTCGCCGCGGTTGAACGCATCCACCAGGGTCTTGTCGCCCGAGAGATGGGCCAGCACGCGCAGATCGATTTGCGAATAATCCGCCGACACGAACAGGCATCCATCCGCGGGGATGAACGCGCGCCGGATCCGGCGGCCTTCTTCGCTGCGGGTCGGGATATTCTGCAGATTCGGATCGTGGGAGCTGACCCGCCCGGTCGGAACCTGCGCCTGATTCCAGGTGGTGTGGATTCGGCCGGTCCCCGAGTGGATTACCTCGGACAGCGCGTCGGCGTAGGTGGACTTGAGCTTGGAAATCGTGCGGTATTCGATGAGCTTGCGGGGCAGCGGATGCATCGCTGCGAGCTTTTCGAGCGTATCGGCATCGGTCGAAAATCCGCTCTTGGTCTTCTTCAGGCCCTTGGAGGAAAGCTTCAGCTCGTTGAACAGCACCTCGCGCAGTTGGTTGGGTGAATTCAGATTGAATTCGCGGCCCGCGAGCCGGTAGCACTCGCGTTCGAGCCCGTTCATCTGTTCGGCAAATTCCTTCGAGATGTTTTTCAGCGCCTCGCCGTCGATATTGATTCCAGCCGCCTCCATCGCGGCCAAGATCGACGCCACCGGCATCTCGATGTCATCGAACAATGAACGCAGCCCGTCCGCCTGAAGCCGCGCGCTCAGTACCTCGCGAAGACGCGTCACCAATTCCGCATTCGAGCCGGGCGGAGTGCTCCTGCCGAGCGGCGCCAGGTACTCGTGATACAGGTCGGTCAACGACGGCTCGGGCTGTCCCGAGTTGACCAGAAAACCCGCCAACATCGTGTCGAAGTCCACGCCTTTCAGGCTGATTCCGTGGCGAGAGAACGCGCCAAGATGAGTTTTCAGATCGTGGCATGAACGCGGCGGCTCGGCCGATTCGAGCAGAGCCTTCGTGCTCGCGATACTTTCCGCTTCGACGACAAATGATTTTTCCGCGCTGGCCAGTTGTAGTTGCTCGCGCCCGTCGGCGGCCGTGCTGAGATCGAGCGCAATTCGCGGCGCTTGCTTGAGTTGATTGAGTGCGTCGATCAGATTTTCGCCCGCAACCGCGGCGACCTGCATGGCGGTCGATGCGAGACCCGGAAGTTCAACCTGCGAAGGCGAGATTTCGCGGAGCAGCGAGTGAAATTCCAGCTCGCGCATCAGGTCGGCGGCCATCCGCTCGTCGACGCCCGCCCATGCGAATTCATCGGGCGCGACGCTGAGCGGCACCTCGGTGTCGATTCGGACCAGTTTCCTCGCCAGATCGACGGCCGCGCGATGCTCCTTCAGAAGGGCCGCAACTTTCTTCGCGCCGCGAATTCCGCTCTCCTCGATCCGTTCGAGGTTTTCGTAGATCCCTTTGATACCGCCGAATTTCTGGACCAACGCCGACGCCGTTTTCTCGCCGATTCCGGGCACTCCTTTTACGTTGTCGATCGTATCGCCGGTGAGCGCCTGGATATCCACCAGCGCCGACGGCTCGACGCCGAAGCGCTCCTTCACTTCGCGAACTCCGATTCGCCGGTCGCGCATCGTTTCCCAGAGCGTCACGTGCGGACCCACCAGTTGCATGAAGTCCTTGTCCGCCGTGATGATCGTAACCGCGAAATGCTCTTGCGCCGCGCGCTTGGCAAGGGTGCCGATCACGTCGTCGGCTTCGACTCCGTGGTGCACGATGCTCTTGATGCGAAAGGCTTCGACGGCGCGATGGATAAAGGGAATTTGCGCGACCAGATCGCTTGGCGATTCCGCCCGGTTTTTCTTGTAATCCGCGAACAGGTCGTCGCGAAAAGTTTTTTTCGGCGAGTCGAAGACGATCGCTATATGGGTCGGCCTGACTTCCTTCAGCAGCTTCAGCAGCATCCGGATGAACCCGTACACGGCGTTGGTCGGCATCCCGCGCGAGGTGTTCATCTGCGGCAGCGCGAAAAACGCGCGAAAGATGTACCCGGAACCATCGACAAGAATCAGTTGCTTGCGTTCATCGGCCATAAACCGAACCTAGCCGATACGCGATCGCTTCGCTAACAATAGACCGCATGCTAACCGTTCTTTTACTCTTCTGCTCGAACACCTTCATGACGATCGCATGGTACGGCCACCTTCGATTCAGAGATCGGCCGCTACTGCTCGTTATCTTCGTGAGCTGGTTGATTGCCTTTGCCGAGTACTGCTTTCAGGTTCCGGCAAATCGCATCGGCTACGGAGAATTCACCGGCTATCAACTCAAGATCATTCAGGAGATCGTGACGCTGATAGTCTTCGCGGTTTTTGCCTATGCCTATTTGGGAGAAGCGCCGCGCTGGAACTATGTCGCGTCGTTCGGATGCATCCTGGGCGCTGTCGTGTTCGCTTTCTGGGCAAGAGTTTAGGCACCGATTCGAATCGTCGTATTGACAGTTTGAGTCAGTGTGTTTAATTAGTCGGTTGCTTCGTGACTGATCGAATTTCCGAGACTGACTCTTCGTCATTGGGATTGAACCGGCGACGCAGTCTCGTTCGCGGTGGATTGGGACAACTGAATGATCGAGGTCAAAAATCTAACCAAAGCCTACGGCGACTTCGTTGCGATCAGAGACGTATCGTTCAAAGCCGAAAGCGGTTCCATCCTGGGTTTTCTCGGCCCCAACGGCGCCGGAAAGACCACCACGATGCGGATCATTACCGGCTACATGCCGGCCACCGCGGGCACCGTCCTGATCGATGGACTCGATATCTTTTCGCAGTCGCTCGAGGCGCGCCGCAAGATTGGATACCTGCCCGAGAACCCGCCGCTGTATCTCGATATGCGGGTCGAGGCGTATCTCAGGTTCGTCGCGAAACTTCGCGGCATGCCGCGTGCGAAGATCGAGCCGGCGCTTGACCACGTGCTGGAAGTTTGCGGCCTGACCGACATGTCGCATCGGATTTGCGGCCAGTTGTCGAAGGGCTACCGCCAGCGCGTCGGGCTGGCGCAGGCCCTGATCCACGATCCGCCGGTGCTGGTGCTCGACGAGCCGACCATAGGACTCGACCCTCGCCAGATTCACGAGATTCGCGGCCTGATTCATCACCTGGCGGGCAATCGAACGGTGGTGCTCTCGACCCACATCCTGCCCGAGGTTTCCCAGATTTGCGACAAGGTCGTGATCATCGCCGATGGCCGCGTGGTGCTCGAGGAATACCTTAAGCAGCTTCCCGGCGGGACCTCGCTCGAGGACATCTTTCTGGCCGCGATCACCAAGGAACGCCATGACGAAGGCGCGAGCGCCGAGGAAAAGCTGGAGGAGGTTGGGGCCGGCCATACCTAGGCGCCCCGTGCCGCTCAGATGAAAAATTCTCTGACCATCGCGGGCAAGGAGCTCGCGGGTTACTTCCTGCAGCCGGTTGCGTACGTCGTGATGACGGTGTTTCTGCTCCTGGGCGGATTCTTTTTCTTCGCGCTGCTGCGCTATTTCGAAGTCACGCTGACCGCATACTCCGCCATGCAGAATCCGGCGGTGCTGCAGCGTTTGAACCTTAACGAGCGGGTGATTGAGCCGATGCTGCACAATCTCGCGATCGTGCTGGTTATCCTGGTGCCGGCGATCACGATGCGAAGTTTCGCCGAGGAGAAGCGCACCGGCACCTACGAGCTATTGTTGACGGCGCCGATCCGCACCGGGGAGATAGTCGCGGGAAAGTTTATCGCCGCCGCGGCCTTTATGCTGATCATGATCGGGCTTGCGGGGATGTTTCCGCTGATTCTCATCGCGTTCGGAAATCCCGAGATAGGCGTGATGTTCTCGGGCTACCTGGGGCTCGCGTTGCTGGCGATTTCGTTCGTCTCGATCGGACTGTTCACCAGCTCGCTCACCCAGAACCAGATCATCGCGGCGATCAGTTGCTTTGGAGCGCTGCTTTTACTGTTCATCATTTCGTGGCCGGCGCAGGCCGGCGGCACCCGGTTCCTTGGATTGCTGCAGTATCTCTCGCTGCCCGATCATTTCGCGCAGATGGTGACCGGGATCATCGATACTCGCGACCTCGTTTACTTCCTGAGTCTGATCTTTGTTGCGCTGTTCTTGACCCAACGATCGGTCGAGTCTGCGCGCTGGCGTTAGGGGAATAGGGGCGGATGCGGCGATCGGCGGCGCTTTACGGAATACTCGGTCTGGTTCTGCTGGCCTTCGGGCTGGTCGATTACTTCATCGCGAGCGGATTTCGGCTGTTCGTGTGGGTCAATCTGATCGGCGGCCTGTTCGCGATCGTTCTGTGGATTACTTCCAGCCGCTCGGCGCTCGCTTCGATATCGACCGGCCGCTCGGCGCGCTACGGCGCCAATGCGGTCATCTACTCGCTTGCGTACATCGGGCTGCTGGTCGCGATCAACTACATCTCGTCGCTGCATCATACCCGTATCGACCTGACTGCGGAGAAGGTTTACAGCCTTTCGAGCCAGTCGGTAAACGTGGTCAAGGGGCTCAAGAAGCCGCTCAAGCTCTACGGCTTCTTCCAGGGCGGCGATAGTCCGGCGGCGCGCGAGCTTTACGATACCTTCGCGTACTACTCGCCCAAGGTCAGTTACGAAATCGTCGATCCCGACAAACATCCTGAACTTGCCGAGCGTTACAAAGTGTCCGTGATGGGCACCACGCATCTGCAATACGGCGGCGACAATGGCGAAGGGACCAACGTCACCGAGCTGAACGAGGAAACGCTGACCAACGCGATCATTCGCGCGACCAAAAAAACCAAGAAGACGATCGACTTCCTGGACGGGCACGGCGAGGCGGATCCTGACGAAGTCGAAAGCCAAACCGGCTTCGGGCTCATCAAAAAGGACCTCGAGGGAGAAGGCTACGAGGTCAACAAGCTGCTGCTCGCACAAGCGCCGAAGGTTCCCGACGACGTGAACCTGGTGGTTGTCGCGGGTCCGATCAAGGCGCTCGGTGTGCATGAGATCGATCAACTAAATGACTACCTGAAGCGCGGCGGGCGGGTGATCGCGATGTTCCGTCCGCAGCGTCCTGACAATTCGATCGACGAAACGGCGCTGATGAAACTGGCCGGCGACTGGGGGGTCAAGGTCGGCAACGACATCGTGGTGGATCAGGTGGTGCGGCTGTTCGAGGGGCCGGCGCTCGGGCTGAATCCGCTGGTGCAGACCTACGGCGACCATCCGATTACCAAGGATTTCAAGCAGCGCACCGTGTTTGCGATGTCGCGATCGCTCACGGCCGAGCCCAATCTGAAGCCGGGTCTGACGGTGACGGCGGTCGCGAAGACCAGCGATACTTCATGGGCGGAAATCGATCTCGACATGCTCTACAAACAGCAAAAGGCGCAACTCACGGACAAGGACACGCGCGGCCCGATCGCGGTGGTGATGGCGGTGGAGGGCAATCTCGAGGAGCTTAAGCTGGGCAAGGGCGATGCGCGAATGGTCGTGTACGGCAGCGCCGAATTTGCGGACAATCAGTACGCGGGGACACTGTTCAACCGCGATTTCTTTATCAACAGCGCTGACTGGCTCACCGGCGAAGAAAACTCAATCTCGATCCGGCCCCGTTCGATTCGCGCGTCGCGCTTCCGGCTGACCACCGATCAGTTCTCGATTGTGTTCGCGTTCGCGGTGCTGTTGCTGCCGGAGATGCTGCTGATTGCCGGGATCGTCGTCTGGTGGGAACGGCGCAACTGACGCGCCGCCCGCTCCACTGATTTCGATGCGGCTTCGCAATACCATCATCGTGCTGATCCTGTTCGCGATCGTGGGCGGCTACGCGTTTATCGTGGGCCGTTATGCCGAGCCCGAGAATAACCGGAAACTGCTCAGCGGGGTGAAGCATGAGGATATCGCGAAGATCGAATTGCGATATCCTGACCGCGACATCGTGATCGAGCGCGACAAGGGTGGACCGTGGCGGCTGGTCAAGCCGATTGGCGCGGACGCCGATCAAAGCCAGGCCAACAATCTTGCCGTGGCGATCGCCGGAGCGGTGTTGGAGCGCACCGTCGAGGAGAAACCCGCCGACCTCAAAGTATTTGGCCTCGACCATCCGAAGACGATCGTGACGGTCACGACCTTCGACAAAAAAACCTGGCCCGGCATCGAAGTCGGCGGGTCGGCGCCGATTGGCTTCAACGCTTATGTGCGCCTGAGCAACAATCCCGCGGTGCTGCTGACCTCATCGGTATTTCCGTCCGGGATGAACAAGACGGTCACCGACCTGCGCGTCCGCGACTTGATGTCGTTCAAAATGGACCAGGTTCGGAAATTAATCGTGACCCGGGACAACGGGCAGACGGTTGAAATCGATCTCGACGGCGACAAATGGAAAATGGTCAAGCCGGCGCCATATCCAGCCGACGACATCCAGGTCCGTCAGGCGCTCAGCACGATTGTCAACGCGAAGGCCTCGGATTTCGTCGCCGATGCGCCCGCCAGTGTTACGCAATACGGACTCGAAAAGCCGCATCTTACCGCGACCGTGGTCCTCGACAATGGCGAGCAGCAGTCGATCCTGTTTGGCTTCAAGCAGAATGAGCCGCGCAAGAGCGGAATCTTCGTGCGCCGCGGCGAGCGAGCGCCGGTTTATGCAGTAGCGGAATACGTGATGAGCACGCTTGACAAATCATGGCTCGATTATCGCGACCGCACCGTCTTCAGCTTCGATCCGTCGGCGGTCGGGAGCGTCAAGGTCAAGAACAGCAACGGCGAGTTCACGCTCAAGCGCGCAGCGGGTGGCAAGTGGGATGTGGTCATTGCCGGCAAGACTTCCGACGGCGACATTCCGGTGGTCGAGCGGATGCTCAGTCAGTTGCGCAATTTGAAGGGCAGTTCGATCGTGGCCGATCCGATGCCGAGCGCTCAGCCGTTCGGACTCGAGAACCCTGCGCTCGAAATAACGCTCACCGGCAAGGACGCCAAAGAACTCGGTACAATCAAGTTGTCGAAGATGAGCGTGACGCCCACGCAACCGCCGCTGCCGGGCGAGCGGCCGGGGCCGCGCGACGAGTATTACGCGGCCTCGAGCGCGAGCAAGGCGGTATTCGCGCTGAGCGAGTTCAGTTTCACGCAGCTCAACAAGCCCGCGCCGCTTTACATGGCGAAGGCGGCGCCGGATGCGGTCAAGTAGCGCTCGCGCGCGGGTCACGCCTCGGCGATGACGTGAGCGATAGCCTCTTTGGTGGTGTGCGTGATGCTCAGATGAAATCCGGTGATTTGTTTTCGGCGCGCGAATGCGGCCGCCTTGCCCGATAGCGCGATGGTCGGTGCCTTGCCGCGCTCGCGCACGACTTCAATCTCGCTCCATCCGACGTTGCGATTCCATCCGGTGCCGAGCGCCTTCATGGTAGCTTCCTTGGCGGCAAAGCGTGCGGCGTAGCTCTGGTAGCGCGGGCGGCCGCGCGACTCGCAGTAGCGAACCTCACTGGGGGTGAATATGCGCGCGCGAAAGCGCTCGCCGGTCAAGGGCCGCGTGAGCGCGCGCTCGATTCGATCAACCTCGATAACATCGATTCCGGTCCCTGCGATTTGAGCCATCGGCGTGAGTATTAGCCGCGCCGCGTCAGGATTCAATTCCAAGTCTTGCGACAAGCCGGTGGCGGATTCTATTGTTCATCGATAAGTGTCTTTGCGCGGAGGTTCCGATGGCCAAGCTCTCCATCACGGTACACAAGGTCAGATGCATCGGCAGCGGCGACTGCGTGGAAACGGCGCCGACCGTGTTCCAGCTCGACGCGGATGGCAAGTCGGAGGTCATCAATATGAGCGGAGCGCCGGACGCGGCGATTCTGTCGGCGGCGCGTTCGTGCCCGGTCAAAGCAATCACCGTCGTGGACCAAGACGCCGGTGTGCAACTGTTCCCGCCGCCAAAAAAGTAGAAGCGCGAATCGCGTTGTAAATGATGGCGCTACGGAAGCATCGGCAAGGCGAACTGGCGATCGAGCAGACGCGCGATCTGGTTCGGGTGCGCGAGATGATCGCGGGCGCGGGAATGATGACCGACGGAATCGAGTGGCCGGCGGCGTGTTACATCCTCGCATACCACGGCGACGAGGCGATTGGAGTTGTCGGGGTCGAGGCGAAGATTGACGCGGCGCTGATACGCTCGCTGTACGTGAACGCATCGATGCGCCGGCGCGGAATCGGTGCGGCACTGGTGGCGGCTGCACGCAAGGCCGCGCACACCCGAGGCGCGCGGCATCTATATCTGTTCACCAAGGACGCGGGCGATTACTTTGCGCGTCTCGGCTTCGAGCCGGTTTCTATCCAAAGCGTCATGAGCGCGATGGCGGGTGCACCGCAAGTTGAGCATTACCGGGCGCATCCGGAGGAACGCACGTGCGAGGTCGCGTATCATCTGGATATTTCAGGCGACGGAGTGATCGAAAGATGATCACAGCTAACGGCGCGGCGGTACGTAGCGGCCGAGGTATTTGCCCATCGCGGTCGTGACGATCAGATACGGATTCGACTCGAGCAGCTTTGCCGCGAGCCGCGGCGTCATATCGGGACGAATGGTCTGCGGCGCGGAATTCATGAGGTCGCGGGCGCGCGGCGCGGAATCCGATTTATCGATCGCGCCGAGCAGGACTCCGTCAGAATTCAGCACTACCGCTCGCGGCGCCGGCGAGTCCGCGGGCGCAGCCGGGAGAACATCGCCGGGATAGACGCGGGCAAGGTCGTCGCGCATCGACTCGCGCACGGTGGTTCGATCCGAGTAGCGAATCCACGCCGAACGGATGTCTGGCAAAAGATTGTTGATGAAGAACGCAACGGCGCGCATCCGCTCTGACAGCGGCGGTGCGGGCTCGGCCGGGAGTCCGCGGACGATCCAATCCGCCTTGCCGCGAAAGTAGTGCATCAGGTCTGCGAATCCGAGCATTTCGAGCTGCGCCGCAGCCCGCGCGCTCAGGTCTCAGAGCGAATCGCGGCAGTAAACAACGACCCGGCGCGAACGATCGAGCGAAGTCGGCGCGTCGGTGAGAATCCGCCGCAGCGGGATATGAACCGCGCCCTTGATATGCGCGCTGTTGTACTCTTGCGCGGGGAGCACATCGACGACTTGTGCGCCTGCCGAGAGCATCGCGACGACTTCACGATGGTCAACCTGGCGCATCGGCTATCGAGCCGGATTCGAGGCTGACGTCCGCATTTC
>JBGPNU010000003.1:0-24875 GCA_041487675.1 Binatus sp. (SeqCode) | reverse complement strand
GGTGCTCGACGAAAAGCTCGCACGCTATCTGGCGCAGGTGCTCGATGACAATCTGGAGCGGTGAAATCGAAGAACGGAGGATCCGAAACCTCACGCAGGTTTCGGGCTTCCCGACGGGAAAGATGCGGCCTGACGGCCTGTTTAGAACGACGGGAGAGGCGGCGCAGTTCGGCTAGGCGGCCGGGGTGCGCTTGCGGGGCTGGCCGGGAGGAAACGCGCTCGCGCGTTTGCGGCGCGGTCGCACGTTCAAACGATCGAGTACGCGGAAGTACGCATCGCGGACGATCTCGAGACCCCAGAGCAGGCTCAGACCCAGTGCGCGGCCCACTCCGCCAGCGACTTCCGTGACCAGCTCGCGACCGCTGAGCGGCCTCACTTGAACCTGGACTTGGACTTTTTCTTCGCCGGTTTCCATTGCTACCCACAGTAAGTGGCGAAACACCCGCATGCAACCGGGCGCTCCGCCACTTTCAGATCACACCTTCGGCGAAATTGCCGAATGATTTATCACGGTGCCGGCGCGGGAGGCGCTGGCGATGCGGATGGCGCGGCGGTCGCACCACTTTCGCTCGAAGCGCCGGTCATCACCGTGATAGTCAGGTTGTCGAAACGGGCCTGCGAATCGTCGCTCGCCCACACCCCGATTTTCCCTTTGGCAATTTTGTTGTCGTCGAAATCGAATACCATCTTGGCGTCGTCGTAACACATGAAATGTCCGCCCTGTGCGGAGACCTTGAGCTTGTACCAGATGTCGCGATCGGTCGGGACGACGCTCTGCTTCAGGATATCGATTTTGCCATTCGTCATGCGCGAGAGCGCGAAGTAATCACTCGGACATCCCGCCGACAGCAGGTAGAAATTCTTGTCGTCAACGTAGCGGAAAATCAGACCGCCCGAACAATCGAAGCGTCCGCCCGCGGACTTGAACGAGCTTTCAAGAGTGAAATCTGAATACTCAGTCGGCGCCGTCATTACCGCCATCGGATAGTACGCGAGCGCATTGGCGAGCGATTTGAGCAGGCGGCCCGCCGGCAACCCGAAAGTGTTAGGCTGACTCGGCGCGGTCGGATCGGGGATCACCTGCCAATCGGCCTCGAGTGCTTTCCATCCCGATGGAACCGAGCCGGCCTTGTCCTGATCGAAATTCCAAACGTGAACTTCAGGAGTCGGCGTCGCCGTCGGCGTCAGCGTGGCGGTGGGCTCGACGACGGCTTTTTTCTTTTGCTTGGAATGGGCCGCGGGGCTGACGAGCAGCACCATCGCTAATAGACCGGCTCCGACGACTGCGGCGCTGCGCAGCCAAGAACTTCCCGTCATCATCTATCCTCTCTCCGCGCGATCTTGCTTGAGGCGTTTATGAGTTGGATTCAGACCAGAGAATCGGCGCGAGTTTCGCCAATGAATGCCGTCCCTGTCAAGCTACGGTTCTCGACGCGATTCACATCGACTCAGCGCCAGGCGCGTGCGCAGGTCTGACCGTTAACGCGAGAGAGTCGCGACGAAACCTAGTTTCGCCTTTCTTTCGTGCAGTGGCTAATCGGCTTGATACTCAGTTTATGACCTCCGCTGTGACTCAGTTTGCTTGACTGTAGTGGGATGGAGTGGGATGTTGTGGGGAATCTGGGAGGAGAGGGGAGTTGTTCAACGGTCGTTTCGACCACTCGATCGATGAGAAAGGGCGGGTGAGTATCCCGGCCCGTTTTCGCGAAGTTCTGCAGCGCGAGAATCACGATCGTTTGTATATCACGAATTTCCCGTTCGGCGGCGAACGCTGCCTGGCGCTGTATCCGCCGAGTCAGTGGGAGACGCTCAACGCTCATCTCAGAACCAAGCCGCGATTCGATCCGCAGGTGCAATTGTTCGAGACCCTGGTCATCGGCGGCGCGCATGAGGTGCCGGTGGATCGGCAGGGGCGGATCCTGATTCCGCCCAAGCTGCGCCTGTATGCGGCGCTCGATCGCGAGGTCACTTTTTCGGCGCGGCAGGATCATTTTCAACTTTGGGACAAGCAGCTCCTCGAGAAAGTTCTGAAGGCGACCGAGGAGAAGATAATGGATCCGGATTTTTTTGCGAAGCTGGGTCTCTGACGAGCGATGAGTCTCGCGGCGATACACGACGACGACGCGGCGGACCGGAGGCATGTGCCGGTGATGGTGGAGGAGGTGTGCGGGCTGCTGTCCGCACACGGTCCGCTCGCGTTCGTCGACGTGACGGTTGGGACCGGAGGGCATGCGGCGGCGATGCTGCGCGCGACCTCGGCACGGATGCTGGGAATCGATCGAGATGCGGCCGCGCTCACAGTAGCGCGCGAGCGGCTCCTGGAATTCGGCGATCGCGTCACGCTGCGGCGGGCCGATTTCAGCGAAATCGCCGGGGCAATGAAACAGTCGGGCTTCGATGGCGCTGACGCATTGCTGGCGGACCTCGGGATGAGCAGCTACGCGCTGGACGATCCGGAACGTGGATTTTCGTTCCGGCTCGACGGGCCGCTCGACATGCGGATGGACAATCGTCAGACGCTTCGGGCCTACGACCTGGTGAACGAAGAGAGCGCCGAAGAACTCGCGCGCATCATCTATACGTACGGCGAGGAGCGTGCGTCGCGGCGGATAGCGAAACTCGTCGTCGAGGCGCGGCGGCGGCATCCGATCGAGACCACCGCGGAACTGCGCGCGATCGTGGAGCGCGCTCTGGGAGCGCGTCGGCGACAGGGAGCACATCCGGCGACCCGCACCTTCCAGGCGCTTCGAATCGCGGTGAATCGCGAGATGGAAAGTCTCGCGGCGCTGCTCCGCGACGCTCCCACGATGCTCAATCCGGGCGGGCGGATGCTGGTTATCTCCTATCATTCGCTCGAAGACCGTCCCGTCAAGGAGCGCTTCCGCGAGCTGGTGCGCGCTGGCGGATACGTCGCGATCGCACGCAAAGTGATAAAGCCTTCCGTCGCGGAAACCGCGCGCAACCCGCGCGCGCGAAGCGCCCGGATTCGATGTATCGAACGGAGCGCAGCATGAACGCGCGGACCAAACCAACCCGCCGGCCGTCGAAGCTGGTGCCGGCTCTTCTTGGCATGCTGATCGCGGGCGTCGGCTTCACGACCCTGATGATCCGGCTGGAAGTGACGCGCGAGGGTTACCGGCTGTCGGCGCTGCATGAAGAGATCGCGAAGTTGCAGGATGAGAATCGCGGGCTGCGGCTCGCGGCTGCGCAGTTGAGCTCGCAGGAACGGCTGCGCGCGCTCGCGCCGCGATATCAGCTCGCGCCGCCGGGCCGCGGACAGGTGGTGATGCTCCCATGAACGCATCGTTCAAGCAGCGCCGCGGGCGAATCGGAGCGCTTACGCTTACGCTCGCGGGTTTGTTCGCGTTCGCGGTGCTGCGCTTGGTTGTGCTGGTGGCGTTCGACGGCGCGCGATTGAACTCGCTCGCGAAGAGCGAGCATAGCGGCGAAACCAAACTGGCCGCAGTGCGCGGACCGATCGTCGATCGCAGTGGTGAGCCGCTGGCGCTCTCGGCCGAAACGCGATCGGTGTACGCGCGGCCTCATCGGGTGCTCGAGATGAGCACGCCTGAGGAGCGGCGGAGACTCGCGAAGATTTTAGGGCTCAGGCTGATCGAGCTGAATGAGAAGTTGAACACCAACGCTCCGTTCGTATGGCTCGAGCGTCGGATCGCGCCCGAGCAGGCTGAGAAGGCGGAGGCCCTCGGGATCGACGGGATCGGCTCGCTCAGCGAATACAAGCGGTTTTACCCGGGGAGCAACCTGGCCGCGTCGGTGGTGGGGTTGGCGGGGATGGATGGCCAGGGGCTCTCCGGGTTGGAGTTGCAATACGACAGGATGGCGCGCGGCGAGGCAGTCGAGCTGAGCTTCTATCACGACGCGCTGGGGCATCCGATTTTCGATAGCCCGCTTGCGCTCAAGGCGCCCGAACCCGGCGCGCAGCTTGAACTGACGATCGACTCGTCGATCCAGTCGCTGGCGGAGACCGAGCTCACGGCCGAAGTTCAGCAAAGCGGCGCCAAGCGCGGCAGCGCGATCGTGCTCGATCCCTTCACCGGCGAAGTGATGGCGATGGCGAACGTCGGCACCGATCCGGCCAGCGTTCACGACCGTCTTCACAACCCCGCGGTGCAGGACGCGTTCGAGCCGGGTTCCACGATGAAGGGAATTCTTGGATCGATCGCGCTGGCCGATCACGCGATCACGCTCGACAAGCAGATTTTCTGCGAGAATGGACGCTTCACGATCGATCGGCGCACGATCCATGACCACAGCAGTCATGGATGGCTGAATCTCGGCGGGATTATCGAAGTGTCGTCGAATATTGGCGCGGCGAAAATCGCGCTGACCCTGGGCTCCGAGCGCTACTACGAGGGACTCCGCGCATTTGGAATCGGATCGCGGACCGGAATCGATTTGCCCGGTGAAGCGGCCGGCATGTTGAGCAGGCCAGCCGGATGGAAGAAAATCGATCTCGCCAATCACGGATTCGGACAGGGCGTGGCGGTGACGCCGATGCAGCTCGCGGTCGCATACGCGGCGATTGCCAACGGCGGCAATATCGTGCGGCCATACGTGGTGAAGGGCGCCTACGACGCGGAGGGCCGTGCGCTATTGACGCATACGCCGCAGGTGATTCATCGCGCGATCGCGCCTGACACCGCGCATCAGATGAACCTGTTGCTGCGCAACGTCGTGATGTCAGATGGTGGCACTGCCGCGAAAGCCCGGGTTGACGGGTTTATCGTGGCCGGCAAGACCGGCACGGCGCAGATGGTCAATCCGGAAAACGGCACCTATTTTCAGAATCGGCACGTGTCGTCGTTCGTGGGATTTCTGCCCGCGGACGATCCGCGCCTGCTGATCCTGGTGGTTTTGTACGACGTTGGCCACGAGCATTTTGGGGGGTTGGTGGCGGCGCCGGTCTTCAGCGAAATCGCGCAAGGTGCGGTCCGCAACCTGAATATTACCGCGCCGACTGGGCCGTACGACGTGGCGAGCATCATTCCACTGCCGGATTCCGGGATGAATCCGGCGGGCAAGAACGCGGTGCCGGCGGCCGCCGAGGTTGACGACTATCTTCCGGTGTTGACCGGCTCCAAGCTGACCCGCGCCACCCCGAACTTTTCGGGCTTGAGTCTCCGGCGCGCGATCGAACTGGCGCGAGTCTCGAGGGTCAATGTCGATGTGCATGGCGCCGGTTACGTCGTCGCGCAAGAACCGAAGGCGGGCGCTGCGCTGAATCATTCGACGATAAAGCTGACCCTCGCCCCGGTTATCGCGGCGCCGGTTACCTCAGCGCCGGTTATCGCAGACAGTCCGGCGAATCGCCCCGCCGAAAATTCTCATTCCGGCGCAACCGGATCGGAAATTGTCAGAGCTTCGTATTTCGGCAGCAACGACCCGGCCGGGCAAAAGTGAAACTTGGCGAATTATTGGCGGGTTTGGACGTCCGTACCAACGGAGACTTGAACGTGGAAATCACGGGCCTTAGCTACGATTCGCGCCAGAGCAGGCCCGGTCATCTGTACTTCTCGATGGCCCGCGATGCGCACAAGAACCGGGCCAACATTGACGATGCATTGAGCCGCGGAGCGCGCGCAGTGGTGGTGAGGGGATGGGATGGTGATGCGCTGGCGCGACCCGCGGTGACCTGGGTCGCGAGCGAGCGGCCGCGTCTGCTGATGGGCGGCGCTGCCTCGCGCTTTTTTGGCGCGCCGAGCGAACGCGTCGATCTGATCGGAATCACCGGCACCGCCGGTAAAACCACGACCACCTATATTCTTGGGTCGATCTTCGAAGCCGCCGGAATGGCGGCCGGGATCATCGGCACAATCGGCATTTTTATCGCGGGAAAGAAAATCTACAGCGGGCTCACGACACCCGAGTCGCTCGATTTCGAAGCAGCGCTCGCGCGGATGGAGGGCGAGGGCGTGCGGCACGCCGCGGCGGAAGTCTCGTCGATTGGAATCGCGGAAGGACGCGTCGATGCGCTCCGTTTCCGCGCCTGCATGTTCACCAATCTCGGCCGCGACCATCTGGATTATCACGGCACGATGGAAGACTACTTCGCGGCTAAATTGCGGCTCTTCACCGAGATTTTGCCGCGCGGCGGGCGCGCGAATGCGGTCGCGATCGTGCGCGGCGACGATCCGTTTGGCCGGCGCGTGCTCGAAGCCGTCAAAACTTCGAAGGTGAGTTTCGGATTGGATCGCTCGCTCGACGCTCATCCCGAGAATTTTACGGCGGACCTGAACGGAATTCGCGCGACGCTCTCAGTACTCGGCAAAAAGATAGAGATCGATTCGCCGCTGATAGGCGAAATCAACCTGCTCAACATCCTCGGCGCTTCGGCCCTGTCGGCGGCCCTGGGTATCGAATCGGAGGCGGTGGCGGAAGGTGTGCGGCGATGCCCAGGGGCCCCCGGCAGACTCGAAGCGGTTCACGCGAAACCGGGGGTCACGGTGCTGGTCGATTATGCGCATAAGCCCGACGCGCTGGAGGCGGTGCTGACTACGCTCGGGAGGTTGCGGATGGGCAGGGTTATCTGCGTGTTCGGATGCGGCGGCGATCGCGATCGCGGCAAGCGGCCGATCATGGGTGAAATCGCCGGACGGATTGCCGATCTGCCGGTGCTTACTTCCGATAATCCACGCAGCGAAGATCCGCTCGCGATAATTGCCGAAGTGGAGGAGGGGTTGATCGCGGCGGGACGCGAACGAATCGAATATCGTGACGCATCGGCTGAAAAGTTTGCCGAAAAATTCCGCACCGGGCCGCTGGGCGGCGGATATATCGTCGAGCCGGATCGGCGTAAAGCGATCGCCGCGGCGCTCAAAATCGCGGCTCGCGGCGACGTGGTGCTGATCGCGGGCAAAGGACACGAGGACTACCAACTGGTTGCCGGGCGCGTGCTCCCATTCGACGACCGCGTTGTGGTCCGCGAGATTGCGGCGGAACTCGGCGGCGGGCAGAGTTGAGAGACTGCGAGCCGCGCGATGCTCTACCTGCTGCTTTACCCCCTGCACAAATATTATTCCGGCTTCAACGCACTTCGATACGAGACGCTTCGTTCGGTGCTGGCCGGTTTGGCGGCGTTGGCGTTGTCATTGGCTCTGGGACCGGTTCTGATCGAACGATTCCGCGCGCGGCATATCGGGCAGACGATTCGCGAGGTGGTTCCCGAGGCGCATCAGAAGAAGGCCGGCACGCCCACCATGGGCGGACTGCTGATCGTGGCGTCGATGCTTGCGGCGACGCTGCTGCTCGCCAACATCCTGAATCCCTACGTCTGGATCGCGATCTTCATCACCGTGACATTCGGCGCGATCGGCTTCAGCGACGACTACTTGAAACTCACCCGCGCCAAGGGACTCGGGCTCAGCGGACCGGCGAAACTTTTCTGGTCGTTCTTTTTTGCGTTCGTCGCCTCGGCGTGGCTGTTTTTGTACCTGGGCTTCGACACCCATCTTACGGTGCCGTTCCTGAAGAACGCGAATCCCGATCTGCACTGGTGGCTCTACATTCCGTTCGCGATGCTCGTAATCGTGGGATGCTCGCATGCGGTGAACCTGACCGACGGGCTCGACGGACTTGCGATTGGGCCGGTGATGACGGTGGCGTTCACCTACTGGACGTTTACCTACGTGGCCGGCAATCTCAAATTTGCGGCCTACCTGCAGATTCCGCATATCGCCAACGTCGGCGAGGTCGCGATCTTCTGCGCCTCAATAATAGCCGCGTCACTCGGCTTTCTGTGGTTCAACGCGTACCCGGCATCGATGATGATGGGCGATGTCGGGGCGCTTGCGCTCGGCGGCGCGCTCGGCACGGTTGCGGTGCTCGCGAAGCAGGAGTTGGCGTTGATCCTCGCCGGCGGAGTCTTCGTCGCGGAGGCGGCGTCAACGATCATTCAGCGCTACTATTTCAAGGCGACGCACAAGCGATTTTTTTTGATGGCGCCGCTGCATCATCATTTTGAGCTGAAAGGAATTCCCGAAACTGTGGTCGTAATCAGGTTCTGGATCGCATCGATCGTTTGCGCGCTGGTCGCGCTGAGTACGCTGAAGCTGCGTTGATGGAAGTTGCGGGAAAACGCGTGATGGTAATCGGGCTCGGCGTCACCGGAGCCGCGGCCGCACGATTTCTCGCGGCCCGCGGCGCGACTCTGTCGATGACCGACCGGCGGACCGACATCGACCGGACCAAACTTCCGAGTGGCGCGATGCATCTGGGCGCGGAAGATCCCGCGTGGGTGCGCGGAATCGATTTGGTCGTGACCAGTCCGGGAGTGCCGCGCCAATCGGTGCTGATCCGCGCCGCGACCGAGCGGGGAATTCCGGTAATCGGCGAGATCGAACTCGCGAGCCGTTTCATATCCGCGCCCTTGGTGGCCGTGACCGGCACCAACGGCAAGAGCACGGTCGTAGTCTTGCTCGGCGAGATTCTGAAAACGGCCGGGATGCGCGCGTTTGTCGGCGGAAACCTCGGCACGCCGCTAGTCGATGCGGTCGGCGGCGGATACGACGTCGTGGTCGTCGAAGTGTCGAGCTTCCAGTTGGAATCGATCGAGAAGTTTCGACCGCGGGTCGGCGTGCATTTGAATCTGAGCGACGATCATTTCGATCGTTATCGCGATCTCGAAGACTATGGGCGAGCGAAGGCGTGCCTGTTCGAAAATCAGGATGCTTCTGACTACGCGATTCTGAATCGCGACGATCCGAACGTATGGAAGCTCGCGGGTAGTGTGCGCGCGCGGGTGATTAGCTTCGGACATACGCGGGGCGATGATACAGCGTCGCTTTGGACCGAGGGCAACGCAATCGTGTTCGACCTCGGCACGCGACGGGGCCGAATCAGCCTCGAAAGGTTTCGTCTTGGCGGGCGGCACAATATCGCCAATGCGATGGCCGCGTCGGCGGCGGCATTGGCGCTCAATGTTGATCCGGAAAAGATCGAACGCGCGCTGGCGTCGTTTCGCGGACTGCCGCATCGAATTGAAATCGTCGCCGAGAAAGGCGGCGTCACCTATATCGATGATTCGAAAGGCACCAACGTCGGCGCGGTGGTCGAGGCGATCGACGCGCTCACGGCGCCTATAATTCTGATCGCCGGAGGTCTCGACAAGGGCGGCGATTACGGGCCGCTCAGACGCCCGCTGAGCGAGAAGGTCAGGCTCGCGATTCTGAACGGCGCGGCAAGGACGAAAATGCGCGACGCGCTCGACGGTGCGACGACGATCGACCTGGTGGCGACTCTCAAGGAGGCAGTTGAACACGCGGCGCACGCGGCGCGGGCGGGCGATACGGTGCTGCTGTCGCCGGCGTGCTCGAGCTTCGATCAATTCAAGGACTATGCGGAACGCGGGAACGTATATAAAGAGCTGGTTCGGGCGCTTTGACGCGGTTGGCTACCGGCGCCCCGACCCGTGGCTGTGGCTGCCGGCGGCGGTGCTGCTGTTGCTCGGGCTGCTGATGGTGCTGAACACGACCTATTTTCTCGGGATCGAGAAAAAGGGCGACGCGTTTCACTTTTTCAAGCTTCATCTCGCACACATCATCGCGGGATTCATGATCCTGATCCTGCTCTCGCAATTTTCGCTGGCCGGCCTGCGGCGAATCGCGATGCCGGTGTTCATCGCGTCGGTCGTGATGCTGATGCTGCTGTACGTTCCGGGTCTCGGGCTGATGAAGGGCGGGGCGCGGCGATGGCTGAGACTCGGACCGATCATCGCGGAGCCTTCCGAACTGGTGAAATTCGCGCTGGTATTTTTCCTCGCCGAGTTCCTGAGCAAGCGCCAGGAACGAATCCGCGAGTTCAAGCATGGACCGCTCGCGGTTTTCCTGATCGTTGGACCGATCGCGCTGATGATCCTCAAACAGCCCGACTTTGGCAGCACCGTGATGATCGCGCTGATTCTGTTTGCGATGCTGTTTGCGGCAGGCGCGCGCTGGACCCATCTTGCGGCGGCGGGAAGCGGCGCGCTTGGCCTGCTGGTGTTGCAGGCGGTCGCGAAGTCGTATCGAGTGAAGCGGCTCACGACATTTCTCGATCCATGGTCGGCCGCGCGCGGCGCGGGCTTTCAACTGGTGCAGTCGTTTATTGCGCTCGGCGAGGGCGGCAAATGGGGAGTGGGTCTCGGCGCGGGACGCCAGAAAATGTTCTACCTGCCCGAGGCGCATACCGATTTCGTGTTTGCGGTAGTGGGCGAGGAGTTTGGGCTGGTCGGAGCGGGAGTCGTGATTGCGCTGTTCCTGGTGATCCTGTTCCGCGGGATGCGAATTGCGCACGACGAACCCGACCCGTTCGCAAGCCTGCTTGCCGTGGGTCTCACGGCGCTGCTTTCTATCCAGGCGCTGATCAACATGTCGGTCGTGATCGGCTTGATCCCGACCAAGGGCCTGCCGCTGCCGTTTCTGAGCTATGGCGGAACGTCGATCGTCATTGCGATGGCGGCGCTGGGCGCGCTGCTTGCGCTCGGACGCCGGCCGGCGGTGCGATGAAAGTGATAATCGCAGGCGGCGGCACTGGTGGACATCTCTTTCCGGCGGTCGCGCTGGGCGAGGAAATGATTCGCGAGCGGCCGGGAATCGAGGTGCTGTTCGTCGGCACCAGTGCGGGGCTGGAGGCGAAGTGGCTGCCGAAGAGCGGGCTTCGTCACGAGTTGTTCGAGATGCATGGGATTCGCGGGCATAGCGTGATCGAGAGAGCGCGCGCGTCGGTCGAGTTCCTTCGTGGGATCGGACTTGCGCTGGCACTGATCAGACGGTTTCGTCCGAATCTTGTCGTGAGCGCGGGCGGCTACGCGTCAGCATCGATGGGCATCGCCGCGATTCTGACCCGGACGCCGCTGGTGTTGATGGAACAGAACACGCGACCGGGTCTCGCGAACCGGATGCTGTGGCGATTCGCCAAAAAGATTTGTGTCGGCTTTAGTGACAGCCTCGCTTACTTCAGTTCGTCTAAAGTCGAACTGACAGGTAACCCAACCCGGCTTCGATATCGGCCTGACCGATCGCGCACCGAGGGTGCACCATTACAAATCCTTGTTTTAGGTGGGTCGTCGGGAGCACATCGCCTGAATTTAGGTGTCGTCGGGGCTTTCAAAATCTACGGAAAAAGTGTTATAAATCTGAACGTTGTGCATCAGACCGGGGAGGCGGATGAGGCGTTGGTCAGGCGGGCGTACAGCGAAATGCAGTTCAGGGCCGAGGTCGTCCCGTTTATCGACGACGTCGCCACCGCGATGCATCGCGCTGATCTAATTATCGCGCGCTCTGGTGCGATGACGGTCACAGATATTGTTCTTGCCGCGCGTCCTGCTGTTTTTGTTCCTTATCCGTTCCACAAAGACATGCAACAACTTCACAACGCCCGCGTGATCGAAAAGCGCGGCGGAGCGATAATCATTCCCGACGATGACGCGCTTGCGCCGAGTCTCGCGCGAGAACTCGACGCGCTCGTCAAGAATCCGGCGCGACTGGTCGAGATGGGTGAGCGAGCGCATCAGGAAGCGCGTCCCGACGCAGGGCGCGATGTGGCCCGAATCTGCTTTGAAGTCGCGGGCGTGGAGAATGCCGCGTGAGTGAACTGAACGCAAATGGCCTGCTGACACGGCAGCGCCGGCTTCACTTCGTCGGAATCGGTGGCGCGGGCATGAGCGGAATCGCGGAGCTGTGCCTGAAGCTCGGAATGCGCGTCAGCGGATGCGACGTGAAACCGTCCGCGACCACGACCCGGCTCGCATCGCTCGGCGCGGAAATCAGCCAGGGGCATCACCCGGCGCATCTGAAGGAAGAGGCCGGTATCGACGCGGTCGTGATCTCGTCGGCGATAAAATTTTCGAATCCTGAAGTCGCGCGTGCGCGCGAGATGAAAATCCCGGTGATCGCGCGCGCCGAAATGCTCGGTGAGCTGCTCCGAATGGCGAAGCTCGGCGTGGCAGTCGCGGGCACTCATGGCAAGACGACCACCACCGGTCTTATCGCGCTGATAATGGAAGAGGCCGGGCTCGATCCCACGGTTGCGGTGGGCGGGAACATGCGCAACACCGGCGCCAACGTCCGTCTCGGGCGCGGCGATTTCATGGTCGCAGAAGCAGACGAGAGCGATGCGTCATTTTTGCTGTTGATCCCGACGATCGCAGTGGTGACCAATATCGATCCCGAACATCTCGACCATTACGGCACGATGGATCGGGTCCGCGAAGCGTTTTTGGATTTCATCAACCGCGTGCCGTTCTATGGTGTCTGTGTGCTCGGAATCGATAGCGTCAACGTGCGCGGGCTTATCGCGTCGATACGCAAGCCCATGCTGACCTACGGGGTTGCGCGGGACGCGGACCTGCGCGCCGAAAAGATCGTGATCGATGGCCTTTCAACGAGCTTCGAGGTGATCGCCGGGGGTGAGCGGCTCGGCACGGTGACGATTCCCAGCCCCGGGATTCACGTTGCGATGAACTCGTTGGCGGCGATTGCGGTCGCGATGGAAGTTGGAATCAGTTTCGAACGGGCCGCGGCGGCGCTGGCCAAGTTTGGCGGAATCAGCCGGCGCTTCGAGATCAAGGGCGAGGCGGCGGGGCGAATCGTGCTTGACGATTACGCGCATCATCCGGCCGAGGTCCGCGCGACGCTTGCCGCGGTTCGCGCCTCGTTCAAGCGCCGCGTAGTCGCGGTCTTCCAGCCGCATCGGTACACGCGGCTGCGCGATCTGTTCGACGACTTTCTTTCGGCTTTCGACGACGCCGACGTTCTCTACCTGCTCGAGGTCTATCCCGCCGGCGAAGAGCCAATAGCCGATGTCTCCGCGCGCCGCCTCTACGAGGCGCTCCGCGCGCGAGGACATCTCGAGGTTCATTACCTTGGCGCGGAGGAAGATCCTGCCGGCCGGATCGCGTTGGGCTCGCGCCAGGGCGACGTAATCGCGACGCTCGGCGCTGGCGATATCTACCGGGTTGGCGGCGAGATTCTGGACGCGCTTGGCGCCGAGGTCAAAATCCATGAAGGCGCTTGAGAATGAACTGGGCGCGCGGTTCGGCACCCGCGTCAGGGCCGGGATGCCGCTCAAGGAGCTGACTTCCTTTCAGATCGGCGGGCCGGCGGATTTATTTATTACCGTCGAGGACGAAACCGAGTTGATGCACGCCAAGGGCGCTGCGTATCACGCGGGAGTTGCGTGCTTCTGTCTCGGCGCGGGGACCAACTTGCTGATAAGCGATCGCGGGATGCGCGGCCTGGTGATTCGGCTCGGCGAGGGCTTCAAAAAAATAAAGTTCGATGGCGACGGGGTCAGGGTAGTCGCTGGCGCCGCGGCTGCGTTCGGAACCCTGGTCGAGAGCGTGGTCGATCGGGGTCTAGAGGGGCTCGAATTCGGTGAAGGTATCCCCGGCACCGTCGGCGGCGGGCTGGTCATGAATGCCGGCGCGTTCGGCGGCGAGATCGCCAAGGTGGTCACGCTGGTGCATGGCGTGACCGAGGCGGGCAATGCGCTCGCGCTGACCAGGGACGATGTAAAGTTCGCTTACCGGCGCACCGAATTGCCAGCCCATTTCACAATCGCACGGGTGGATTTCGCGCTGGTCCACGGCAATCGCGAGCGGCTGGTCGCACGAGTCGCGGAACTGAGAGCCAAGCGCGCGTCGCGGCAGCCGCGCGGGGTTCCGAATGCCGGTTCGATCTTCAAGAATCCTCCCGGCAATTTTGCGGGACGGTTGCTCGAGTGCGCGGGTTTGAAGGGGACGCGGGTCGGCGGCGCGGCGTTTTCGGATCAGCATGCAAATTTTATCGTGAATCTCGGCGGCGCGCAGGCTGCCGAAGTGCGCGAACTTATCGAGATGGCGCGGATCAAGGTCAAGGAGAAAAGCGGCGTCTGGCTTGAACCGGAGGTTAGGCTGGTCGGCGATTGGTGAAGAGGGTTTCGGGCGGTGGTGAGGCGGAGGCGAGATAACGCGGTGGCGGGTTGGAATGCGCGGATGGGCGGGCTGGTGGTGTGCGCCTTTTTTGTGCTGGGCGTAATGACCGGCTTTAGCACCACCGGGCGGGCAGTCGCGCTCAGAACTTCCGCAACTCTCATTTCGTACCAGGGCCGAATCATGGATTCGATCGCGCCCGCGCGCGAAGCCGCTTCGAATTATTCCGGGGTGATTCTTGAGTGGGCCGGGCACGCCGGAATTTACCATCGCATCAGCCATGGTCCGGGCGCCGAATCGCTGTCGGCGCGCGACATGCGTGAGGGCGCAATCGCGATTGTCGAGCGGCGTGACGGATTCTACGAACTGTTCGCCGGCGGCGAGCTTCGCGGTCCGGTCTCGCCAGGCAAGCAGGGCGATTTGCCGGTGATCAGTGGCGCCGCGGTCGAAAGCGCTCGCGGAAATCAGATGGTCGATTACGCTGCGGTTCTGGTCCGCGCGGAGACGCAACTTTCCGAAATCATCTCCGAGATGCAGATCGCCGATGACGGCACCGGGTCGTTGTTCCTTGAACGCGAGCGAACCGAAGTCGTGATCGATCTCGATCGTGCCCCGGTAGAGCTGCAGCGCGTGATTGAAGTCAGAGCGCAATGGCATGGGCGCGAGAGTGTGATCGCCGCGCTCGATTTGACCACGCCTGGGCAGGCCGTCGTGCGTCTGCATCGAGGAGAAGGTGCGCCTTCGAAGCATCGGGGCGCGATTCGAAAGATTTCCGATCAAACTTCTCAAAAACTGGACGGGCAGGTTACCGCGGAGTCCGTAACCCGATGAGAAACCTGCTTACTGGATTGGATGTTGGGACCAGCAAGGTCTGCGCACTGGTCGGAGAGGCGCTGCCTGACGGCCAGCTCGCCACGCTCGGCTACGGAGTCTCGCCATGCACCGGGTTGCGCAAGGGAGTGGTCGTCAATATCGAAGCGACCGTCGATGCGATCAGGTCGGCGGTCGAGGAAGCGGAAAAAACCTCCGGCGCGCGAATCGGTTCGGTAGTGGTTGGAGTCGCGGGACCGCACATCAGAGGCCTCAACAGCCACGGAATCGTCGCGGTGCGCGGTGGCGAGGTCGGTGCGCGCGACGTCGATCGCGTAATCGACGCGGCGCGCGCGGTCGCGATCCCGCTCGATCGGCAGGTGCTGCATATCCTCCCGCAACAGTTTGCGGTCGATGAGCAGGAGGGTGTGCGCGAGCCGCTCGGGATGGCGGGGGTGCGCCTCGAGGCGCGGATCCATATCGTGACTGCCGCGCAGAGCTACGGACTGAATCTCACCAAGTGCTGCGAGCGCGCCGGCGTGACGCCGTCGGAGATGGTCTTTCAGCCGCTTGCCTCGGCGGACGCAGCGCTGTTTCCCGAAGAGCGCGAGCTCGGAGTCGCGCTTATCGACATCGGCGGCGGCACCACCGACATCATCGTGTTTCATGGTGGCGCCGTGATGCATACGGCGGTGCTGCCAATCGGCGGGAACCATCTTACCAGCGACATCGCGGCCGGACTGCGCACGCCGATCTCAGATGCGGAGCGCCTCAAGATCACTTACGGCGTGGCGACCAACCTGGTCGTGCGCCGAGACGAGATGGTGCAGGTGCCGGGCGTCGGTGGGCGCGAACCACGGGTGATCGCGCGCCGGATGCTCGGCGAGATTATCGAGCCGCGGATGGAAGAGATCTTCTCGATGGTCCAGCGCGAGCTGATGCGCTCGGGCGTGGCGGACGGACTCGCGTCGGGAATTGTGCTGGTCGGAGGAACCTCGCTGCTCGAAGGGACCCAGGAACTCGCTGAGCGGATCTTCGGAGTGCCGGTGCGGCGCGGACTTCCGATCAACTTGAAGGGGCTGCCTGAAGAGTTGATGAAGCCGATGTTCACGACCGCCGCGGGACTTCTCCTTTATCAGAGCGCCGCGCGCGGAGTTGGCAATGGCGTTGGCCGTGGCGGGCGCCTGGGCAGACTCCGTTCCCGTTTGAGCGATTGGGTGAGGGACTTCTTTTGAGGCGTCGCCAAAACAAGAAATTAATTAGGCAACAAATTTTGCCGGTAGGTGGTGGAGGAGGATCTGTGATGATTCAGTTGGTGAGTAATCCCGACCCGGGTGCAAGGATAAAGGTTATCGGCGCTGGCGGATGCGGCGGCAATGCGGTCAACCACATGATTTCGGTGGGACTCCGCAGCGTCGATTTCATCGCTGTAAATACCGATATCCAGGCGCTCCAGAACAATCATGCGCCCTTGAGAATCCAGATCGGTGAGGAGATTACGCGTGGACGCGGCACCGGCGGCAACCCCGAAATCGGACGCAAGGCCGCGCTGGAAGACGATGCGCGGCTTCGTGAAATCCTGGCCGATGCGGAGATGGTGTTCGTGACCGCCGGAATGGGCGGCGGCACCGGAACCGGCTCGGCGCCCGTGATTGCGCGGATCGCGCGCGAACTCGGCGCTTTGACGGTCGGCGTCGTCACCAAGCCGTTCGTGTTCGAGGGACGCCGGCGGATGGCGCAAGCGGAAGAGGGGCTTCGCGAGCTGAAGAACGCGGTCGATACGCTGATCACGATCCCCAATCAGCGCCTGCTTTCGGTCGCGAGCAAGAACACGTCGCTCAAGGAATCGTTCCAGAAAGCCGACGACGTGCTGCTCCAGGCGGTGCGCGGAATTTCCGAACTGGTCACCGTCCACGGGCTCATCAATCTGGATTTCGCCGACGTGCGATCGATCATGGCGGAGATGGGGATGGCGATGATGGGCGCGGCCACTGCGTCGGGTGAAAACCGCGCGGTCGAGGCGGCGCAGCGTGCGATCTCGAGTCCGCTGCTCGAAGACGTTTCAATCAAGGGCGCGCGCGGTTTGCTGATCATCGTGACCGGCGGATCGGATATGGCGCTGTACGAGGTCAATGAGGCGGCGAGCCTTATCCAAGAAGAGGCGCACGAAGACGCCAATATCATTTTCGGCGCCGTGATTGACGAAGGGATGACCGACGAAATTCGCGTCACCGTAATCGCGACCGGATTCGGCGACTTGGAAAAACATTCGTCGCGCTATTCGCCGTCCGGCGCACCGGTCACGACGCCTATTGCGGCGAGCGCGACGCGGGCGGTCGATCCGATGGAAGCCAGGCCGGCCGCGCCGGCCGGACAAGTCCGGATGTTCCCCGGCAACAAGCCGGTGCGCAGAATGGGGATGATCGTGGACGACAGCACGCTCGACATCCCGGCATTCAGAAGGCGCGGAGACAATGCGGAACTAGCGGAAGGAGAAAAGTTAGAGCCGAATTCGCTACTCGACGGCGACGACAAGCTCGATATCCCGACGTTTCTCCGCAAGCACCTCGACTAGCGCGGGCGGACAGTCGCATACATCGACACTTCGTCGGTTAGCACGAGCGTTGCTGCCGTTCGTAACAGAGCCGGCCTCGAACATATGTCTGCTCGACATTTCTGTCGTCTGAGAGAAACACGAGCCGCGAAAGCAGTTTGTCTAACTCTCCTTGTCCTCGGTCCGGCAACACTTGATCGAGCGACGGAACTTTTAGAACCACAAAATCAGCGTCCTTTCCAGGTTCGAGGCTTCCGGTAGTTGTCCCAAGCCCGAGCGCTCTCGCTCCTCCCAAGGTGGCTAAGTAGAGGACCAGCCCAGGCGTAACGTCGATACCGCCGTTGCCTAGCAGCAGACGCCGCGCATTGTGAACGTAAATCGCTGCCTGCATTATTGAGAAGGGGCTTAGCGTCGGACCGCCGGCGACGTCCGACCCGAGGCAGACCTTTTGGCCCATTTGTACTAACTCCGCCAGAGGCATCAGGCCGCTCTTCAGGAAGAGACTGGAGGTCGGACAGTGCACGAGGCACGCTTCAGCAGCCAAGAGTGTCCTCTGCTCCTCTTGGTCAATGTGTATAGCATGCGCGAGCAATGTCTTCGGCCCCAGCAGGCCCGCTCTCGCATATACGTCTGTATAGTTGCGGGACTCCGGAAAAAGCCGCCTCACCCACTTTATCTCGTCCGAATTCTCGCTCAGATGAGTCTGTACATATGCTCCTCGCTCACGTGCTAGACCGCTCACAGCCTCCATGAGTTCGCGGCTGCATGATGGCGCGAAGCGAGGCGTGTAGGCATAGAGCAATCTGCCGCCATCGCGGCCGTGCCAGTGGTCACAAAGCTCATTGCTCGCGGCAAGCGAACTGCGGGTGTTCTCGCGCAGATACTCTGGTGCGTTCTGGTCCATCATAACCTTGCCAATGATCGCTCGTATGCCTTTCCTCTCCGCCCATTCAAACGCATTCCAGGTGCTGTCCGCCCGCACTGATGTGTAGATCGCCGCCGTAGTAACGCCGTTGGCGAGCAGATGATCGAAAAAGATCGGAGAGAGAGTGTCCGCCGCCGAAGGCGTGAAATCCCTTTCGGCAGGAAAGACGTATGCATTCAGCCAGTCCAGCAGCTCCATGCCGTACAAGCCAACTATCGGATACTGAGGCAGATGGACATGCGCGTCTACAAAGCCAGGTGTGATCAATTTGCCCGAAAGATCGATCAACGGTGTTTCTGAGTATTCGGTCTCTAGTTGCGCAAACTCGCCGACGCGTTCGATTCTCCCATGCGAATCGATCAGCAGGCCTCCGTCTTGGTATAGTCGCCAAGTCGGGCCACCCAAGCCGAAAGGTTCGGCACCGCGGGGCGTTAGTATTGTCCCTCGCAACAGACTGGAGTCCATCATCCGTTATCCGCAGTTGATTGCGTTGAGTTTTTGATCGGGAGATACCACGAACATACTACGACGCACACAATGAAGATAATGAGACCTGCGTATCCGATGGCCAATGTGCACGGCGTGATAACGGGTTTGTCAGCCCATGTGTCGTACACGTACGATGCACCGGCTGCACCAATGTAGAGCATGATGGCGAACAAAAGGTATAGATAGCGTCCCGCCTTGCCGGCCGCAAAGAAGTTCCCGTCCAACACAGTCGTGAGGCCCTGCTCAGAGGGTTTGTCGAATAGAACTTGCTCCAGCCGATTTCCAACATGCACTGCCCGCTTCAAGAGATCAGCGTACAGAGAGACCGCGAAAGTCACATATGAAGCCGCGGCGACCGCCGCTAGGCTCACATAGAAAGCGCCTCGCGCGATTGCCTGCAACTGGTCGCTGCCCGTTCCTGTCACGTGAGTCAACGACCACGGGGCCACCAAGAGCGCGATGACGAGCGTCGCGCCTCTTGCGAGGACATCTACGACAAGTGTGTCGAGGTTGCCAATCGTTTGACGAACTCGGTCGTGATAGCCGACCAGATTCTCACTTACTTCTTTTTTCAGCCACATAAAATTCCCCCTGCTATTGATTGCATTTTGATCTCCCAGTCTTTTGTCACGGTTCCGTGGAAGTCGGCCGGGAAATCTTATCTTGAACATATCGCCTTGGCGGTCATCTGACGAGGCGGGGCGGGCGATGTGATTGCTGATGCTATCTAACAGTGAACGCTCTTCGGAGCCAGCCTATGCAAACTCGATCAGGGCCGGCAAGAGCTAATGAAAGAGCGCCTCGCGCCGGAGTCCGACTCCTGGCGCCGCGACTTCGTCGCAAAACTCGAAACTATCTTAGCGGCCGGCTGCGATACGCGCTGCTGACGGGCTGGCGTTCAGCGTCGCGAGAATTTTCTTGCGCCGTTCCGTCAATTCTTTCGGCATGGTCGGGCCGATCTTTTCGAAAAACTCCGCCGCCGATTCGAGTTCCGCGGTCCATTCCTCCGGCCGCACCACGAGCGCTTCTCGCACCTTCTCAGGAGGAAGATCGAGGCCCCCCAGATCGAGGTCAGCCTCGTTGGGGACGATTCCGACCGGAGTCTCGCGTCCACCCGCGCGTCCATGGATTCGATCGAGCATCCACTTGAGCACGCGGAGGTTTTCGCCGTAACCGGGCCAGATGAAATTGCCGGCGGCGTCTTTGCGAAACCAATTGACCATGAAGATTCGCGGCGGCTTCTTGATCGCCGTGCGCATCTTGAGCCAGTGAGCGAAATAGTCGCCGATGTTGTAGCCGCAGAACGGGAGCATCGCCATCGGATCGCGGCGCAGCACGCCGACCGCTCCCGAAGCCGCCGCGGTCGTCTCGGAGCCCATCGTCGCGCCCATGAAAACGCCCTGCGTCCAATCGATGGATTCGAGCACCAGCGGCACCGTCGAGGCACGCCGCCCGCCGAAGATGATCGCCGAAATCGGCACCCCGCTTGGATCGTCGGCCGCCGGCGACCAGGCGGGATTGTTGCGCATCGGAGTCGTGAAACGGCTGTTGGGATGCGCCGCCTTGTCCTTCGAGCCCTTGCTCCACGGGCGACCCTGCCAGTCGAGCAGTCCGTCGGGCGCGGGCACGTCCATCCCTTCCCACCAGACATCGCCGTCGGGAGTCATCGCGACGTTGGTGAAAATCGAATCGTGCTCGACCATCTTCATCGCGTTGAGATTCGATTTCGCGCTGGTTCCGGGCGCCACGCCGAAGTAACCATTTTCCGGATTGACCGCCCACAGACCGCCGTCCGGGCCCACCCGAATCCACGCGATATCGTCTCCGACCGTGAACACCTTCCATCCCTTGAGCCCGGCGGGCGGCGTCAGCATCGCGAGATTGGTCTTGCCGCATGCGCTCGGAAAAGCGGCCGCGACGTAGGTGGTCTCGCCCTCGGGACTCTGGAGCCCGAGGATCAGCATGTGCTCCGCGAGCCATCCTTCGTCGCGTCCGAGCGCACTAGCGATTCGAAGCGCGAAACACTTCTTGCTCAGCAGCGCATTGCCGCCGTAGCCGCTGCCGACGGAGATGATCGTGTTGTCCTTTGGGAAATGACAAATGAGCCGGCGCTCGGGATTCACGTCGAGCGTGCAATGAATTCCGCGATTGAAATCATCCGATGCGCCGAGTTGCGCGAGCGCGGCGGAACCCATCCGCGTCATGATTCGCATGTTCAGCGCAACGTAGATGCTATCGGTCAGCTCGACGCCGACCTTCGAGAACGGCGACCCAATCGGTCCCATCACGTACGGCACCACGTACATCGTGCGCCCGCGCATCGATCCGTCGAGCCATCCGCGAAGCTTCGCGTAGGTCTCGGCCGGATCGGACCAATTGTTGGTGGGGCCGGCTTCTTCGCGGGTAGAAGTGCAGACGAACGTCAGTTGCTCGGTGCGCGCGACGTCGTTCGGGTTGGAGCGATGAATATAACAGCCGGGACGTTTTTTTTGATTAAGCGGGATGAGAATCCCGGAATCGACAGCTTCTTTCGTGAGGCGATTTCGCTCGGTCTCGGAGCCGTCGCACCACACGACGGCGTCGGGCCGGGTGAGCAGGGTGACTTCCTTTACCCAATCGCCGAGCGCGCGGCTCCTGGCCGGAGAATTATTTGCCTCGGGATTCGGCGTCACTTCATGCGCTCCAATTGGCTCTTTGCGAATATTACAAAACGCGGGCCAACCAAAATTGGAGTGTAATATTTAGATTAGCAGATCGTAAGAATCAAGGGGGCTACTATAAGGAGTTCTTCACGGTGGAAGGCTCCAAAAAAAACGCCCCGAAGCGATCCGGAGCGTTTGGAGAATTACGATTTGAAACTGCGCGCGATCAGTAAGCGGCGCTCTTGCGGGAGGAATCGATCAGGCGCTGGATCTCTTCTTCGGTGAATCCCGCCAGCATGCGCGCCTCTTTCGCGATCGACACCACTTGTCCGTCGTCATTCTCAATGTCTTCCTGCGCGCGCCGGCCGCCGCGGAAGTTGAAGACCTGATCGACCATGTCCTGGAACGCCTGCGCCTTTGCGAGCCGCTCGGGGTCGCCCTCGGTCAACTTGCGCATCCACTTCGAGCCCATCCGGACGTGGGTTATCTCGTCGGCGAGAACGTAATCGACCGAGCGTTCGATCACTTCGTCGCCGTTGCGCTGCGCGATCCGTATCAGTTGATCGAAAACGTCGCACGCAAGCCCTTCGAGTCCGCGGTTGATTCCGGCGACGCGTGCCGCGGGATCCATCGCCTGAGTGCATCGCCACAGTATTTCCGTCTCGACGTAGTCGCCGGGATGACCGCCCATGTACTCGACCAGGCGCTGGAAAATCTCGGCATGCCGCGCTTCGTCCCAGACCTGGCGCGCCATGTCGAGCTGGAACTCCCACGGCGCGTCGGGAAAATCGAACAGCGTGCGGCCGGCCGCCTCCATAGCCTGCAACTCGCCGGTGTAGATTCCGTGCAGCCGGGCGCGCAGCGTTTCCTCGTCGAACGGCATCGGGCGCCCACCGTCGAGCCCTTGCTCTTCACGGATCTCGCGAACCTGGCGGCTGCGCATCACGACCCAATTGTCGGGGCGGGCGAGACGGTCAACTGGAATGCATTTCTGCAAGATTGGCTCCCTCCGATTAAGACTGGTTTCCTCTAGTACGCCGCGCTCTTGCCGAAGCCTTTGACCAGGCGATCGATCTCTTCTTCGGTAAAGCCGGCCAGCAGGCGCGCCTCGCGGGCTATTGTGATACCCGAATCGATTTCGATTTCCTTCTCACCGACGCGCTGCTTGATATGGCCGGCCTGTTCCACCGTCGTACGGCCGCCGCCGAAGTTGAACAGATCGTCGATACTCTCCTGGAAGGCCTGCGCCTTTTTGAAACGCTCGGGGTCGCCCTCGGTGAGTTGGCGCATCCACTTCGAGCCCATCCGCACGTGCGTGATTTCGTCGGCCAGCACGTAATCGACCGAGCGTTCGATAATCGGATCACCCATCTTCTGCGCGATCCGGATCAGCTGCTCGAAGACGTCGCAGGCAAGGCCCTCGAGTCCGCGGTTGATTCCCGCCACGCGCGCCGCCGGATCTTCGGCCTGGGTGCATGACCAGAGGACTTCGCCCTCGGGAAATTCGCCGTAGTAAGATCCAACGTATTCGAGCAGCTTCAAATAAATTTCCGCGTGGCGCGACTCGTCCCAGACCTGGCGCGCCATGTCGAGCTGGAATTCCCACGGCGCGTCCGGGAAGTCGTAGAGCGTGCGCCCGGCCGCTTCCATCGCCTGGAACTCGCCGGCGCAGATACCGTGCAGGCGCGCCTTCAGGAAATCGTCCTCGTACGGCATCGCGTTGCTCGCCGCGAGGCCCTGCTCGATGCGCGCGTTTCGCATTCGCAGCGCCGGCAGCAGAATATGGTCCTCGGGCCGGGCCAGCTTATCGACGGGAATCATTCGCTGCATGATTGATACTCCATCATTGATGCTCCTCTACTTGGTCCAGGCCGATCGACGGTCGGTCAGGTTCAATACTTCGCGAACGGTCCATTTGCCGGCGTCTTCGCCGAGCCGAAATTGAATCGTGAACGGCTGAGCGTTGATGCCGGTGAGGCGCGCTTTCAAGAAGTAATGACGAGCGACGCGGCCGCGCCCGATCACTTCATACTTATCATAGGCGCCGGGCTTGAGCGCATGCGTAATCCGCGCGATATCCTCGCGCGCTTGCTGAGTAGTCATGGCCTCCGCCGATGCGAGATCGCCATGCATGATCGCAGTTAGAAGCTCGGCTGCCGCGGCGAGCATCGCTGCCGGCGGCTCGACCACTTTCCCAATCGGCTGCGGTCCCATTACGTTGCCGCGTTCTCCAAGGTCAGGCATCGCGCGTCTCCGCTCGCGCTTGCGCGGCCGCGGCCGCGAGCTCTGGAACATCGCTCCACGGCGAGCGCTTGTTGGTCGTGTCCTCGACGCCGGCGATTAGCCACTTGCCATCGGCTTCTTTGCGCCATCGATAGAGCACCCGGCGATGCCCGCCCGCGCCGACGATCCTGAGCTTCGAGATGTATTGAGCGCCGACCTTTGCCAGCGCGAGCGCCTCGACCTCGCGAGGCTCCGGCAGCCGCGCGATTTCGCCGGCAACTTGGCGATACGCTTCGATTGCATCACGATGCGCAAAGTTTTCCGCCGCGGCGGTCTCGCCCGCCGTGATCGCCTTTGCATGCGCCGCGATCGCCTCGCGCAGTTCGGTTGTGCTGTCAGGTTGCTTCATTTAAGTCGCAGCCTTAGCTGCGTCCGACTTTCCTGCGCGGCTCCGCCGCTTCCGATTCAAAGCCGGTCACTCCGCCCGAGGCCCCGAGCAGACCTTCTAGATGCGATTGCCATTCGGATGCGCGCCGATGCTTTTCCTTCGTATCGAGCAATTCTTCGAGCAGCACGTTGCCCCGCTCGACGTGGCCTTTCTCTTCTTCGACCAGCCGCTCAAGGATCCGCAGCGTCGGAGGCTCGTACACGGGATTCATTGCCGACACGTGGGAGCTGTAATGGGAGATCAGATGAGGTTTCAGCACGCGGTAGATTCCGACCAGCCGCTCGATGGTGTCCTCCCATTCCTCCTTGTCCTCGATCGCGTTCATAAACGTGACGAACGCGTCGTTGGGCGGCTTGGAAACCTGCGGCTGCGCGCGCAGCTCGGGCAGCCGCTTGCCCAGCGCGTCGGTATGGAGCGCGTCGTCGTACACCTGCTTCGCCATCTCGAGCTTCACCGCGAGTTCCGGCGTCAGCGCGATCCAACCGGCCATCATGCGCATCATCCGCTCCTCGGCGTAGCGGTAATTCTGTATATAGATAACGCTCTGGCGGACGCTGTAAACGCCGTCGAGGGTTCGCCGGTCGTAAGGTGTCATGGTCGTGACTCCTGCTTCGATGCCCTATGCCGCTCTTAAGTGTCAGCGCCCCGCGAGACTCGTGCCCAGGTGCATGTAATTGTCCGGCGTGAAGAATCGGCCTTCGACAATCGCCGCAATCTCGCGCCAGTAAGTTTCCTTGTCGGTGTTCTTCAGATAATTCGTGCCCATCGCCCATCCCGCGCACAACATATGAATCGCATGGACGGCGCTGTGCGAATCCTCGAAACGGATTTCGCCCATTTGCTTTCCGCGCTCGATAATCTCGGCGACCGCGCCCAGG
>JBGPNU010000002.1:0-27901 GCA_041487675.1 Binatus sp. (SeqCode) | reverse complement strand
GCTTCCGCGCTACGACGGACTTCGAGACCGGACTCAATCGAACGATCGAATGGTACCGAGCCGACGCCCGGCCGATAGTCATTCGATAGATCCCTTGCGATCGATCGCTCCGCGAGCGCTGCTATTTGCCGGGACGGGGCGGAATCGCGACGTAGTTACCCGGGTTCTCGGCCATCGCATCGTGGATATCAGGATGCGCGGAGAAGAAAGCGTCGAGTTCGGGGTGATCCTTCGCGTACGCCGCGTCGTTGATCAGCGCCGGTTTGTAGGCGAGTTCGCTCGCGACCTTCGGATGCCCGGCCGCAAAGTCATTCCAGGTCCTGAGCTTGGCGGTGTCGATATCGCGGGAATCGGCGGCTTTGAATTCCGTCGTTGTGTTGCCGTTAACGACGGTGCCGAGCGTCTTGCCTTCTTGCGCCGGCGCCGGAGCGGCGAGCGCGACCGGCAGTGCGATTGCAACGATCAGAGTTGATAAACGTTTCATCTTCTTTACTCTCCCTGTTATCGATCAAAACTTTCTAAATGACGCAATTCTCGTACCGGAAAAATCCAACGTAGTATCGAAGACGATAGGTAATAGATCATACGATTGGGTATGCAGAACTTACACGATTATTTGCACGATTCTGGATATTTGCCTGATTTTCGCCCCAAACTTCTTGGCTCTATTAGCTTACTCAGTCGGGCCGAAAATCAACAATCGGCGTCGGTGCTTGGAGGAACTCAAATTTGCGCTGAGAGGAACTCAAATTTGTGATAAAATATGGATCATCTGCGCAAACGAACTCCTACGGCGCGCTTAGAGGTGCAACCATGAGTATTTTTGCCTGGATCATAGTGGGACTAATCGCCGGCTATCTCGGCAGCCTGGCGGTGAACCGGAGCGGCGAAGGAATGATCCGCGATATCCTGCTCGGAATAGTGGGCGCTTTCGTCGGCGGATTCATATTCAATGCGATGGGATCCGCAGGCGTGACGGGACTCAACCTCAGAAGCATCCTGGTCGCATTCGTGGGCGCAGTGGTGCTGCTGGTTCTATATCATGCGGTCGCGCGCCGAAGTTCGACTGCGTGACTATCCCGATGTGCGATGCTAATCGCCCGGCGTCGTGCCGGGAGCCGATGTCGGTACTCGCGGGCTCCGTGAATAGTTCAACTTTTGGGGTGCCGCGGCGCCGCCCGACATGATGAAAGTCATCGCCTCATTGATCGTCCAATCGAGCATGATCAGCCGGCTGGTCGGAACCAATTCCATGTAGCCGGAAGTCGGATTCGGCGTGGTGGGCACATAGACGGCGGCGATCTCCTCGCCGGTGTCGGCGTCGGTGAAGATTCGGGTCACCAGGCCGACCGTTTTCATGTCCGGAGATGGAAACTCGATCAACACGACGCGTTGCGAACCGCCTGGCTTGTTCTGGAAGCTCGCGACGAGTTGGCGCGTGGCGCCGTAGATCGATTGCACGATCGGAATCCGCGCCATCAGATAGTCGAAGGCCGCGAGCAAGCGGCGTCCCGCGACCGCGGTAGCAATCTCGCCGAGAACATACAGCGCTGCGAGTACAATCGCGATTGAGATCGTCGCTTGAAACCATGGCGCGGAAAATCCGTCGGCGAGGGCCGGCGATTGTTGGCGCAGGCGTGATAGGGACGCACTAACAATCGGACTGCCCAGCGAAACCAGGAGCCCGACCAGGAAACCGATCACCCAGATGGTAACCCAGATAGGAATGAAGGTCAGAATTCCCGCGACGATATTGCGCCTGATCTTTGCAAGCATCGATCGACTCCTCTCCGATTGAGCCTCAACCTTTTCACGGGCGCGCGCCGCGGCGACAAATCGATCAGCGCGGCGCGGTCACACCAGCTCGGGCCCGGGCGGCGGCATGCGCGAGCGCCTCGCGCGTAAAGACCATCACGAATTTACGCTGGAATAGGCCGCCGCTTGGCGCGGTCACGAGCTCGCGCGGATACGGAAAAAAAGTCTCCGCTGCGTCGGCGCGATAGCGCGTGACCAATCGCTGCACGCATGCGTACGAGGCTCGTACCCCGACGCTCACTTTGCTCCCGTTCCACGGTCCCAGCCACAACCCTTCTGACGAATAGACGCCCTCGATGCTGCGCACCCATCCGGACGGCAGCAGGCCCAGCCGCTGCGCCCTCCCGGGGGAAAGCGCCTCGAGCGGCTCACCCTTTGCGAGATATTGGGCCGCTCCGTCCAGCAGCGCCGCGAAGCGGGCATCGTCGAGTTTGCATTCCATCTCGATTGCGCTCGCGTTGCGCAATCCTTCGAGCGCCGCCGGCGCGGGCCGCGCGAAGATTACGTCGTCGATCGCCTCGACCTTCGCTCCGCTCGACTCCGTCAACGCGCGCCACTTCGCCGCCGACGGATCCTGCTGCCTGAACACCACCGCGGTTACGCCGTGGGTGGCGAGAAACGCGTTGAGCTGCTCCGGCGCGTCCGGAATTTCACCCCCATCAAGAAATGCGCCGACGATCGGCCACGCAAGAAACGATTGCGGGATGGGGCCGAAATGTCCTTCGGCGATCGCGAAATACATTCCGGTCTCGGCCTGCCAGTACATCGAATTGCCACTCTCTCCGTATGGCAACGCGAGAATCGTTTCGCCCGGCGCAAGATGATTGCGGTACGACCCCGAGCGGAAAAATTCGGGCGTGTCGAGCTCATGAACCCATCGCGAGGCGTGCAGGTTCGGAAGCATAAACAGCACGATCAGCGCGACCGCCGCGGCTTTCACGGCGCGATGCGCGCGCCACTCCGCGATCCACAGCGACGCGATTAGCGCAACGATCAGATAGATGTAGAGCGTGAAGCGGACCGGAAACGCGCTGTTGATTAACGGCATGCGCGAGAGGAGCTTCCACGGCATCCCGAACAGCTCGTGACCAGCGATGTGAAGCCTCGAGCCGTACGACGCGACGTAAACGATCGCGAGCATGATCGCGAGAAAGCGGCCCTCGGGCCGGCGCCATTGCGATTTGAGGAACCAGGTCACGACCACTACCAACGCCACGCCCAGGTACGCGCCGGTCTCGACTGGGCCGTGCGAGTAATGGCCGCCGATCGCGGCAAGCGGCGTAAAAGTCCCTATCATCAGCGTGTTGGTGGGGATCAACAATTCGAGCAAATCGGTCCCCTGCGGAGTCGTACTCCACACCGGATGCGATGAGAGTCCACTCGCGACGACGACCCGATACAAATAGGGCGTCAGCACGACTGCCGACGCGCCGAGCGCGAACGCGGAAAGTATCGCGAGGCTGCGGATGCGATCCGTACTGGCGGGAATCGTCAAGTACGCCACCAGCAGCGCGGTCGCGCCGAACATTACGATGGTTGCGAAAATTTCCTGGCCGATCAGGAACTGGCAAACCAGCGTCGCCGCAAGCGCGACAACGAATCCCGCGCGACCGATTTCTTCATCCAGCCAGAGCAGCGCGAGATACACCACGACGGGTACCAGGAAGGCCGCGGTCAAATTCAGATGGCCTCCCGACTGATGACCGGCCATATACGGCGAGAAGCCGTAGATGAATCCGGCCAACATCGCGGGCCAGGTCCGCCCGACGATTCGGCGTGCGAGCACGAAGCCGCTCAGCGCCGTCAATGCCGACATCAGCAGGTTGGCGAGATTGAAGGAGGCCACCGGTCCGAACCGCATCGTGAGCGGCGCCGCGGCTAAGCTCAGCAGCGGTACGCTGGTTGCCCACGCCAGATCGATCCCCTCGGGTGCCCACATGATGCGTGGATGGAAAGCGTTGAGGTGGTGCGCGATCGCGAACGGCCACCACTCGAAACACCAGAGGAAAATCTGCGGACCGAAGCGATTGCCAGCGTTGACCTCGGTCATCCGGAAGATCATTCCGCGGCCATAGAAAAGGATTGCCAACGCCTGGTATGCGAACAGCGCGGCGAACACTCGTGCGAGGCCGCGTAGTCCGGTTCGCTCGCCGGGGCTGGCCGGAGGCAGGCGCTTATCCTCGCGCATGCGTAAGGTCGGTGGTGCGACGCCTGAGCATCGTCGCGGCTTCGAGCTTCGTAGCCCATGACGCTGAGGCTCTGGACGGCGCGATCTTTGCGGGATCAGGGGGGCTCGCGGCGGCAGGGTTTGATTCGGGTTCGGTCACGCTCGCATCCGTATCGGAAGAACGCGATTGTTCAATATCGATCGCAATCGCGCAAGCCGCGCGTCGAATCGCGGAGCTGAGGAGACGCTGTTATTTCGCGATCGACTCACACCGCGGGAGGCGAACTCGTAGCAGAAATCGGATCCGGCTCCTTCAACGCCGCACTCTCCTTAACAGTCATGGGCCTGGATGCCTCCGGAAGTCCGGTTCGCGATCTTATGCGGCGCAAAACGTAGCGGCGTATCGCGCGGCGCGCCTCACTCCGGCTCCCGCAAAGCTGAGAGCATCCGGCCTGGAGCAGTTCCGACGGCTCCGACAGCGCGGCTTGTCCGCCGCCTATGATCGTCAGATGAGGCGAATCCTGCTTGAGACCGCGCGTCAATTCCACCGCGGCGGGCATGCACTCCGTCACCGTACATGACAGGCAAACCATGTCGGGGTGGAATCGCAGGGCGAAATGCCGGATCTCTTCGGGGGTTTTGCCCGGGTCCATCAGCGTGGCCGCCGCTCCTTCGTGCCTGAGGAGCTCGAGCAGCATCAGGAGTCCCAATGAGTGGACATCGCCGGGCGCACATATTCCCAGGATCCGGAGCCGTGGCGCAGTTCGCGGTTTGGTGAATCGGCTACCCAGCTCGGAAACCAACTCGCGGGTTGTGTCGATGATAAACTGTTCATTTTCCTGACTGATATGGTTCTCGGCGCGCTCCTCGCCACTTAGCATCACGGCCGGGATAAGAACGTCATTGAAAGTCTGTTCCAAACCATTTTCGTCGCAGTAGCGAATAGCCAGTGTACGAGCGGCGGCCTGGTCCAGCTCGAGGAGAGTGCGATAGTAGTCGTGATAGTCCTCAAGCTTTCGGTCGGCGCCAAGCAAGATAGACACGACGCCCAACCCCGGGATGAAATCACCCGCGACCTTGAGACAGGCCGTGAGCGGCGTGGCCATCAAGAGCCCCGGCAATCCCCATAGCCACGCCCAGAACATCGCGGAGACCAGCAACGCCAACGGCGACAAGCCAATTCCATTGCCGATCACAAAGGGCTCGACGAACTGGGCTGCGATCTGATCGAGAATAATAAACGACGCGGCGACTTCCAGCGCTCCGCTCCATCCGGGAAATACTGCGAATGCCACGATGGTGGGCAACGCCGCCGAGATTAGAACGCCTACATAAGGAATGAAGCGGAGCAGGAACGCAAGACCTCCCCAGAACGCCGGATTAGGCAATCCTAACAACCAGACAACTATTCCAATAGCAACTCCGTAGCTCAGATTTGTCAATGCGAATAGCAATAGGTAATGACCGACGGTATAGCCGGCCGTCTCTATAGCCTGTGCTGCAACCGGTATCCGGACTCGTGCGGCAAGCCGAACGAGCCGGTCGCGAAGGTCTCGCCGTCCGTAGAGTAGAAAGAAAAACAAAACGATGATCAGCAAGCCCTCTGCGATGCCGCCGAGAATCGGCAACGCGGGCTTGAGGACGTCGCCCGCCGTCGGCGCCGCCGGCTGAGCTTGCACAATCGTGGGCGCCTTGACCTTCGGTAAATGCGGCGCCGATTTTTGCACCTGCAACTGGACGTATCTTACGCTCGACTCGATTCGTTGCAGCCACTCCGGCGTACTGCCTTCGAGTTTGGCGAGCTTAGCTGCAATGTTGTCGGAATATTCGGTCATCTCAACCGCGACCGAAGTCAACTCGACGGTCAGGAAATACCCGAGCGCGGCTATTGAAGAGATTACCGCGACGACGATCAGGGCCGCGCTGACGAAGCGGCCGACAACCCGCTCCAGGCGACTGGCTATTGGAGAAAAGACCACCGCGAGCAGCGCGGCAATTGCGAGCGGGAGCAAAATATCCTTGGCAAACGAAAGGACTGCAACCGCAACGATGAAGGCGATGATTCCCTTCGCGGAGCCTCCGCCCTCAGGGACCTCGTCCCGGCCGTCATCCGAGGCTAATGCCGGAGTAATCGGTTCTTCCATAATTATCCCGCGGACGACGCGGGCTCAAAATTCAGTCGCGGCCTCGCTAGCCCCCGACTGCGTCAACATATAACTATACGCCACTATTGCGTGGCTGGCCCGCCGATCGTCGAATCTCGTTATCGAAGAGACCAAACAGGCCAAGAAATTTTCCCGCATCATGTCACCAGGTATCGATGCAGGGGCGCTTCTTGCCGTGGCGCGGCGCAAGCGGAGGCGCCGAACGCAGAGCACCGACGATCCATCTGCGCGAGTCGAGCGGATCGATAACGTCGTCGATTTCGAAGTGCGACGCGGTGTTCACCGCTTTGCCGTGGCGATACATCCTGTCGACCATCTCGTCAAAGAGCGCCTTGCGCTCGGCCGGTTCTTGGACTGCGGCCAGCTCGTTGCGGTAGCCGAGCTTTACTGCCCCCTCGAGTCCCATGCCTCCGAACTCGCCGGTCGGCCACGCGACCGTGAAGAACGGCGCTTTGAAACTACCCCCGGCCATCGCCTGCGCACCCAATCCGTAACCCTTGCGAAGTATGATCGTGAAAAAAGGAACGCTGATGTTCGCTCCGGTCACGAACATCCGGGCCGCGTGGCGCACCAGCGCCGTTTTCTCGACCTCGGGGCCGACCATGATGCCTGGAGTATCGCAAAGGAACAGAATCGGAATGTCGAATGCATCGCAGAGCTGCATGAATCGCGCGGCTTTGTCGGCGCCGTTGCTGTCGATCGCGCCCGCGAGATAAACCGGGTTGTTGGCGATCAGTCCGACCGGGCGTCCCTCGATTCTGATCAAGGCGGTCACCATCCCGAGCCCGAAATTCCGCCGCGTCTCGAGCACCGAGCCGGTGTCGGCCAGGGTTTCGATAACCGATCGGACGTCATAGATGCGGAGTCTATTCTCCGGGATGATTCCGCGCAGACGGCGCTGATCGGCGCATAGCCAGTCGCGCAGCGTACCCTGAAAGTACGATAGGTACTTCTTCGCCACTTGTACCGCTTCCGCTTCGTCGGCCACCGGAATGTCCACGACGCCATTAGGCACTTGCACCTCCATCGGGCCTACTTCTTCGGGCCTGAAAATACCTAGTCCGCCTCCTTCGATCATCGCGGGACCACCCATCCCGATGTTCGATCCTTTGGTCGCGATTACCAAGTCGCAGCATCCGAGCAACGCGGCGTTACCGGCGAAGCATCGGCCCGAATTAATTCCGACCAGTGGCACCAGCCCGCTCAATTTCCCCCAGTAGTTGAAGGCAAGGCAGTCGAGTCCGGCCACTCCCAAACCGTCGGTATCGCCGGGGCGTCCGCCGCCGCCCTCGGTGAAGAAAACCACCGGCAAGCGCGACTTCTGCGCGATTTCGAACATCCGATCTTTCTTGCGATGGTTCTGCTGGCCCTGGGTGCCGGCGAGCACCGTGTAGTCGTACGACATGAGAACGCACTGAGATTTGGATTCCTCGAACAGGTCGCCGTTGACGCGTCCGATCCCGGCGACCATCCCGTCGGCCGGAGTATTCTTGATCAGGTCTTCGATCGTGCGGCGGCGCCGCTGGGCTGCGATAACCAGCGGTCCGTACTCGACGAAGGTGCCGCCGTCGCACAGGTCTTCGATATTTTCGCGAGTGGTGCGCTGGCCCGTCTTGCGGCGGCGTGCAACCGCGTCCGGGCGTGCCGCGTCGAGTCCGAGAGCATGACGCTCCTGAACTTCCGCGAGATCCGGACGCACGCGATCCAGATCGACCTGCTCCGCATCCGCGGTCTCCGCCGTCTCGACGTCCGCTTCCTCGATGAATGCGAGCGGATGGCCGGCGAAGATTGCGTCGCCGATGGCGACTGTGATGCGCCGTACGATGCCGCTCTTTTCCGCCTGGATGACGTGCTCCATCTTCATCGCTTCCATGACGAAGAGCTGCTGACCGCGATGCACTCGTTCTCCTTCCCGCACATCGATCGAAACGATCGTTCCCTGCATCGGAGCTACGATCGCAACGGTGTTCTCGGGTGCCTCGAAGTCGTGCGGGCGGAGCGTTGCAGTATCCGTCGATATGCCGGATGCCGGCTCGACTCCGATCTCGCCACCAGTCTTGCCGTGATGGAGCACTGCGAGAGGATCGGTCGCGTCTATTTTTGCTCCGGCGCGCTTTGCTCCAGCGCCTTTTGGTCCGGCGCCTTTTGCTCGGGCATCCGTGGCGGAGATACTCCTGGTATCCGCGTGCTGCGGGCCGGGCGGCTCGTCGAAGAAAAGGCGCTGATGGTTGGACTTCGGCGGGCTCACGAGCTCTCCGATATTGTCCTCGACGAATCGGGTGTAGATACGACTCGCCACAAACTCGGGATGCCGCAAAAGGCTCTGCAGGAACCCGACGTTGGTCAACACCCCCTCGATTCTGAATTCGCAGAGCGCGCGATACGCCTTTGTAACCACGTCGGCGAAGTCGGCTGACGGGGAATGCGCGATGACTTTGGCGAGCAGCGAGTCGAAGTTCGGACTCGTGGTATAGCCGGCATAGGCGAACGAATCGGTGCGCACGCCCGGTCCCGACGGCGCGTCGAATCCGGTCAACGTTCCGCCCGACGGTCTCGCGCTGCCGTCCGCGGCCATCGACTCCATATTGATTCGCATCTGGATCGCGAATCCGCGCGGTTTCGGAATGTCCGCTTGCCGCATCCCAAGCTCCGCGAGCGAGCGACCTGCCGCCAGTTGTATTTGGAGCTTGACGAGATCGATGCCGGTCACCTCTTCGGTGACAGTGTGCTCGACTTGCAGCCTTGGGTTCGCTTCCATAAATGCAAACGTCGCTTCATCGTTTTTGCCCGACGCGAGATTGACCAGGAACTCGAAAGTGCCGAGGTTGTCGTAGCGGACCTCCTTCGCCATTCGCACCGCGGCCGCGGTCAATCGATCGCGAAGCGCAGGCGCGAGCCCCGGGCTCGGCGCGACCTCGACGATTTTCTGATTGCGCCGCTGGATGCTGCACTCGCGCTCCCACAGGTGACTGACGCCGCCCGATTTGTCGCCGATGATTTGCACTTCTATATGACGCGCGCGCGGCATCAACTGCTCGACGTAAACATCGCCGTTCGCAAACGCGGCGCGCGCTTCGGACTGACAGCGTTTGTAAGCCTCCTCGACTTCCTCGATGCGATGGACGGCGCGCATGCCGCGGCCACCACCGCCGGCAATCGCCTTGATCATCATCGAAGCGCCATTACCCAGCGACGAGAAAAAATTCCTAGCTTCATCGAGGCTGGTAGGTCCCGATGTGCCGCGCAGCAACGGTATTCCGCATCGAGCCGCCAATGATCGAGCCTGCACCTTGTCGCCGAATAGCTCGAGTAGCTCCGGACGCGGACCCACGAACATGATTCCTTCGTCGGCGCATCGACGCGCGAAACCGGCCTTCTCGCTGAGGAAGCCGTAACCGGGATGAATGGCGTCGCATCCGGCCAGTTTGGCGGCCTCGATGATTTGCTCCACATCAAGGTAGGCGGCCGCGCCAGTGCCGTTCAGGCGTCGGGCTTCGTCGGCCTTTCGCGTGTGCAGTGAACGCGCGTCGTCTTCCGAGAAAACTGCCACCGTGCGGATGCCCAGTTCGGCGGCGGCGCGCATGACGCGAATTGCGATCTCAGCCCGATTGGCGATCAAAAGACTGTTCGGAATCATGTTTCTCTCATCTCTTTCTTGAGGACACTGAGTGCTTGCCTGATTTTGTATCTAAAGCATGCTGACCCGACTTGGCGAAAGTGCCGCGCGGATCGCCAAATTTATGATTCAGTATTGCGAGGCATCCACCACACAATCTATGTAGAGTGTTCTGCCCATGGGAAATACGATCCTGCGAAGGAAAAACACGATCACGAAAGCGCGCGCATCCACCGACGCTCGATCATCTGGCATGCCGAACAGAGTTGGCATCGACGCGCTGGCGCTGATCGTTGCGCTGTGGCCGGGCCCGGCGATGAGCCAGCATGTCACGACCAGCTCTCCTGTGGCGGGCGCGACGGCGACGCAAGCTTCGAATTTATCGACACCGCCTCAGGGAGAACTCGGCGCTCTAATTGCAGCGGGGACGCTTTCCGACTTGCGCTGGCCGAATTTCACCGATTACCGAGCGGACGTCAAAAAGTTTTACGACTCGGGATCGAATTCGCCGGCATGGATTCAACGCAATCAGCCGAGCCCTCAAGCGCTGGCGATAATCCAGCTATTCAAACAAGCTTCGCGCAAGGGTCTCAATCCCGATGACTACGACGCAGCGCGATGGGACGCGCGAATGGCGAAGCTGCGACCGGCGGGCGCGCCGCTGTCGGACTCGGAACTCGCGCACATCGATCTCGCGCTGACGGTATGCGCGATGCGCTATATCTCCGATTTGCGCATCGGAAGGGTCAACCCCCAACATTTCAAGTTTGGTCTTGAGGTTGGACCGAAGAAGTACGACCTGCCGGAATTGATCCGAACCCAGGTGTTGGCGGCGGCGGATGTTACGGCATTGATCGCGAAAGATGAGCCGCCTTACGAAGGTTACCGGCGAGCCGAAGATGCTCTCGCGATCTACCTGAAGCTCGCCGGTGCGGGTGATGCGCCCAATGTGCCGGTACCGCCGAAGGGCGTCCGTCCCCGGATGTCATATCCGGGAATGCCGCAACTCGTCGCGCGGCTCCGGCAGCTCGGAGATCTCGCGCCCGACGCCGCTTCGCCCGCGAACGAGACTATCTACGATGGCGCCGTCGTTGACGCCGTGAAGCATTTCCAGCGGCGCCATGGGCTCGAGACCGATGGCGTGATGGGCAAGGACACTGTAACCCAACTGAATCAGCCGCTTGGCTACCGGGTGCGGCAACTCGAGCTCACGCTCGAGCGCTACCGGTGGATTCCGCCCAACTTTCCCGAGCCGCCAGTGGTCGTGAACATTCCGGAGTTTCTCCTGCGCACGATGCGCAAACAACCGGCGGAATATCTGACGATGAGAGTGGTGGTGGGCAAGGCGATGCGCACTCAGACCCCTGTGTTCGCCGACGATATGCGCTACCTGATCTTCCGCCCGTATTGGAATGTCCCGCCTTCGATCCAGCGCTCGGAGTTGGTTCCAAAGGCGCAACGTGACCCGCGCTACCTCGCGGATCACGGATTCGAGGTGGTGAACGGCAGTGGCGTCGTCGTATCCGATGGATCCGTGTCAGACAGCGTTATGAGCGGACTTCGCTCGGGCGCACTGAGTATTCGGCAGAAACCGGGGCCCAAGAATGCGCTCGGCCTGGTCAAATTCATGTTCCCGAATCCCTACAACGTGTACCTGCATAGTACGCCGCAGCCAGAGTTGTTCGCGCGCGCGCGGCGCGACTTCAGTCATGGATGCATCCGGGTTGAAAATCCGGTCGCGCTCGCGGCGTGGGTATTGCGGGACAAGCCGGAGTGGACGGTGGATCGAATTCGCGCCGTTATGAACGGCAACACCTCCGTGCAGGTGAATCTCGCCAAGCCTGTTCCAGTACTAATTCTCTATAGTACGGCGGTGGTCGAGCGGGATGGCGAAGTTCGATTCTTCGAGGACATATATGGTCATGACGCCTCGCTAATCAAAGTGCTGGCGAATGGCTACCCATATCCCGGTTGATTAGCCACAACAATAGTCACTCGCATTACTAAAACGAGTCGATAACCTTCAGGCGACGCCGTTTTCCTTGAACCAGGTCTGCATTCGCTTCCAGCCGTCCTTGGCCGCTTCGGGCCGGTAGCTCGGACGATAATCCGCGTTGAAGCCGTGCGGCGTATCGGGATAGATCACGACTTCCGATCGCTTGCCCGCGGCCTTCAGCGCGGCGCGCATCTGCTCGATTTGCGCAACAGGAATTCCCTCGTCGGCGCCGCCGTAGAGACCGAGGACTGGCGCGCTTGCCTGGCTCGCGAGATCGATCGGATTCTTCGGCCTCGAGTCACTGGCTGGAGACTGCAGCGGACCATACCACGCCACTCCCGCCTTGAGCGCCGGGTTATGCGCGGCATAGAGCCAAACCTGACGGCCGCCCCAGCAAAACCCGGTGATGCCCAACTTTGCGGTGTCGGCCTTTCCGGTGCTCCTGGCCCATGCCACCGTCGCGTCGAGGTCGGAGGCGACCTGCTTATCAGGCACTCTTGCAACGACCTTCAGAATCGCCTGCACATCACTTAGGCCCGATACGTCGCCTTCGCGGGAGTAGAGGAGCGGCGCGACCGCGAAGTAGCCAAGCTTGGCGAGGCGCCGGCAGATGTCCTTGATATGTTCATGAACGCCAAATATCTCGTGCACAACGAGAACCGTCGGAAAAGGACCACCAGCCGCCGGCATCGCGCGATAGGCGGGAATCTCGCCACCTTCGACTGGAATCCTGACTTCACCGGCGATCAAACCGTTGCTGTCGGTGGCGATCGTTTCCGCCGACACCGGCATCACCGCCAGCGCAAAGCCGGCCGCCAGGCTTCCCACCACGAAAGCACGCCGCGAGATTTGAGTTTGCAATTTTGGCCGCGTGATGCCGTCGTCGTCCGCTCGAACCACGTTTGTATTTCTCCCAAGGTCCGGTTTAGCGCGATAGGATCGCGTTCAATGTCCGCCGCTGGCGGCGCCCCACAGTTCGCGCAGCCTTTGGTCGCGACCGCAATGGTAGCGGTAGAACTCGTATCTAATTGGGTTTTTCCGATAGTAATCCTGGTGGTAGTCCTCGGCCGGATAGAACTTCGAAGCGGGCACGATTTCAGTCACGATCGGATCCTTGAACGGTTTGGACTCTTCGAGCGCGGCTTCAGACTCCTTCGCTTCGATTTCCTGCTCATGATCGTGAAAGAAAATCGCGGTGCGGTACTGATGCCCGACATCGCAGAACTCGCGATCGCGCGTGGTCGGATCGACATTGTGCCAGAAGACGTCGAGCAGCTTGCGATAGTTGGTTTTCGCCGGATCGAAAGTTATTTCGATCGATTCAGCGTGACCGGTGCCGCCACCTGAAACCTCCTCGTAGGTCGGATTGACCTTCTGCCCGCCGGTGTAGCCGACCGTTGTCGCGATGACGCCGACCAGTCCCTCGAATGCCGGCTGCATGCACCAGAAGCATCCGCCGGCGAAAGTAGCCTTGGCGGTAGTATTCACGTCGGCAGCGTGGACGCAGGCGCGCGAGCCCGCGCCAAATGTGACTACCAGGATTAGGATTCCGAGGATCAGGAGTCCGCGCTGTAGAAGCGTTCGCATGAAGATTGACCTCCGCGTATCGCTCATATCAAACGATCCCGCGGAGGCGGCGGTTCCCAAACCTGCGATTTCTTCGCTGGGCGGTCTTACAGGTTGGTGACGTTCACCACCTGGATCTCCGTGAAGCCGAGCAGACCCCACGGGCCATTCTCCACGCCGATTCCCGACCATTTGGCGCCGCCGAACGGCAGATTCGGCGCGATCGCCAGATGCTGATTCACCCAGGCTGAGCCACACTCGAGTTGCGCCGCCACTTCCGCGCCGCGATTCGAATCCTTTGACCAGACCGATCCGCTGAGCCCGTAGTGGGTCGCATTGGCGCGGCGAATCGCGTCATCGACGTCCTTGTAAGGGATGATCGGAAGCGCCGGCCCGAATTGCTCCTCATCGACGAGCCGCACGCCGTCGGAAATATTGCCTACGATCGTGGGCGCGAAAAAATAGCCCTCGCTGCCGACGCGCGCGCCGCCGCTGACAATCTTCGCACCGTGCTTCTTCGCGTCCTCGACCAGCTCGGTGACCCGCTCGAACTGCGGGCGATTGTTAATCGGCCCCATCTGGGTCCCGGCTTCGAGTCCGTTGCCGACCTTGACGCCTCGGGCGAGTTCGCCGAGCATTTCGAGCATCGGGGCATACATCTGTTCGGGAACGTACACGCGCTTGATCGCGCTGCAGATCTGCCCGCTGTTTTCGAACGCGCCCCAGAAAATTTTGGGCGCGACCGTGGCGAGATCCACGTCCGACAATACGATCGCAGCATCGTTTCCGCCGAGTTCGAGGGTTACCCGCTTCAGATCCGGCGCGGCAGCCGCGGCGACCTTCTTGCCGGTTTCGACCGAGCCGGTGAACGAAATTTTTCTCGGGATCGGATGGCTGGTCATCCAGGCGCCCAACTCGTCGCCGCCCGAGATCACATTTAGAACTCCGGGCGGCACGATATCGCGCAGAATCTCGCCGAGCATCAGCGTCGTGATCGGCGTGAACGGCGAAGGTTTGAGCACTACGGTATTGCCGGCAAGCAGTGCCGGCGCGATCTTCCACATCCCGAGCATCAGTGGATAATTCCAGGGCGTAATCGCGGCGACCGCGCCGAGCGGCTTGCGCCGGATTTCAATTCGGCCTTGAGCGTCGTTCTGAAGCACGTCGGTGGGTAAATCGAGGCTCGCCGTGTACGCGCACCACATCGAGGTCAGCATGATCTCCTGGCCCGCCTTGTCGAGCGGCTTGCCCTGCTCCTGGGTGAGCATCCGGGCCAGCCCCTCGGGCGGTTGTTGCAGCGCCGCGGCGCATTCATTCAGGACTTTGCGGCGAGTGCCGATATCGCGGCTCCAAGCCGGAAACGCGCGCTGGGCGGCGCCCATAGCCTGATCGAGTTCCGCCTTCGTGCAGTCGGGGACTTCCGCAAACACTTTACCGGTGGCGGGATTGATTACCCCGGTGGTTTTCGATCCTTTCACCGCCTTGCCGTCAATGGTCATCGTGTGTCCAGGCATATGACGCTCCTCTTAAGAGACGTTCGTGATGATAAACGTGGGCTGCTGCCCTGGATGTTCCATTACAACGGCGCGCGCGCCCCGCGCAAACTGAACTTCGCTGCAAGAGTGCGGCACGATCGGGTAACGACGTGACCATCGACGCGGGAGTCACGCTTTTGCCCTCGTCTTGTCCGGACAATGTCCGGATGCTATGAGAGAGGGAGAAGAGGTTCTGATGCCGGCGAGCGTCTCAAAAACACAGAGAATCGATGTGCGGGTCAGCCCCGCCGCCAAGAACAGGCTGCAGATGGCGGCAGCGCAAGCAAACAAGACCGTGAGCCAGTTCATATTGGACGCTGGTCTGACCGCGGCGGCCGAGACTCTGGAAGAACGGCGCTCCTTCATCCTCGACAAACAGCGATGGAGCGCCTTTCTGAAGATCCTGGACCGCCCTGCCCGGGTGAAGCCAAGGCTTGCCCGACTACTCGCCGAGCGGAGCGCCCTTGAGGGACCATGGCCTCGCCCGCAGGGCTCTCGCCAGTCCATAAGCTGAGCGCCCAAGACATCACCGATCCGTTCGATTGCGGACGAGAAGAACTAGATCGATTCCTGAAGAAATTCGCTCTGGCGAACCAAGCTGCCAACGCGGCGCAGACATACGTCACCTGCCGTGCGAACCGCGTCGCCGGCTACTACAGTCTCGCGGTCGGGTCTGTCCAACCTGAAGAGTCGCCTCAGCGCGCCGTCAAGGGGCTCGCGCGGCATCCCGTTCCCGTAATGATACTCGCCAGATTGGCCGTCGACCGCTCCGAGCAAGGCGCCGGTATCGGCAAAGCCCTGCTCAAGGACTCCCTACTACGGACGGCGCAAGCCGCGGACATCGCGGGAATTCGCGCGATGGTTGTGCACGCGAAAGACGAAGTCGCGCGCCGCTGGTACGAGCAATTCGATTTCGAACCAAGCCCAACCGACCCGCTTCACCTGTTCCTATTGCTCAAAGACCTGAAGAAGCTGCTGAATGCTTGATTCTACTGGTGGAGCTGACGCGGATCGAACGCGCGACCTCCTGAATGCCATTCAGGCGCTCTCCCAAACTGAGCTACAGCCCCACCGCAGGCGAGATTTTTCAGCTAATCCGATGCGCTCCGTGGAGTCAACCAGCCCATCCTGATCATGCTCGATGGGAAATCGCGGAGGTGCTGGCGAGCTTTGATCCCGATCAAGGGGCCAGTAGTTTCGATATCCACCGGCTCAGATTGTCTAGATTCGTTATATGGTGCGCAGCATTCGGAAGCGCCGCGACAAACTGCATAGGAACCGTTCGGCTGGTCACAATCAGCGGTTTGAGTTTCATTGCCTTCGCTCGGATACCCGTGATGTGCTCCAGTCCAGTTCGATTGACGTCGAGCCAATTGAACCGTTCTATGTGTCTTTCGAGATTGTTTTTTCCTCCTGGTTCCTTACTCATTCGAAAGTCGTTAAGCTGGTCGGCAATTTCTCCGATGGTCTTTGCGAAAACCAATCGTTTACACTCGATTAGCAGCACGATTCCGTTTGTATCCGACCATGCCAATACGTCGATATCGCTTTGCCGAAAGTCACCTGCGCCTTCAGGTACGCCGAGTTCCGACATAAGAACCCGCGCGCGAGCAGACAGTCCCAATTTCTTCACGCGCTCCAGAACCAGGTCATTAAACTGTTCGCCTCGCTCGTGCGTCTTCCTCCCAATCCACTCGCGCATTTCATGTGTCCGATAAAAGTCGGCCGGAAGATCTCCGGAATACGCGTTCTCGACCAGATATCTCAGACCGTCATTTAAGAATCCTGGCGAGTAGAGAACGTGCCGGTCGTCGATTTGGATGATCGGACGAGATATTGCAGAAAGCCGGCGGCGGAACCGCCATGGGTACCAGTCGCGAGCACAGAAGCCGGCAGGCCGCGGGTCGTCCCAGCGCTGCCGCATAGGCAACGTCAACATATCGAGAAATCGTCCTATCGATTCTGCGGAATGCTGCGTCTTCTGCACCAGCAATGCCATGAGGTCTTCTCGAGTTCTGCGAACGGTGATCACGCGACTGTCAAGTGCCTCTTGCTCTAGAAGGAACGCTATCTCAACGGCTGCTTCAGGCGACACTCCGTACTCCACCGCGAAGGCAGCGATGAAAGTTTGAGAGAGCGCATCTGAAGGGCTTGCATCGGGGTTCCGCCTCGGATGTGTGAAGTCTTCGTACGAATCGGCAGAAGATTGGAGGTTGTTATCGTAAAACTCCGACACGTAAGGTGTAAGTACGGACGCGAAGAATCGATCATCCATTGCCAACCGCCCACTCGCAAGAATATCGACGTAGGCGTCAGCATATCCGTGGCGTATAGCGTCGGATTGATTCGCCAACGAGACGAGTTCGTAGATGTCGGCTAATACTGCGTCCAAATCGGCTTCGCTCGCCTGCTTCCCGCTGACTGGCGACTCACACGTGGCGATTTCGACTGCCACTCGGCCCGCCACGGCGACAGCTGCGCGATTCAGTTCCTGCTCACGAGAGACCCGCTGGACTTCGTCGCGCGATTCGTTCAGTGCAAAATGCGCTCGCGCGGATAGCTGCCACTCCGCAGCATCCACCGCATTTCCTTCGATGCACTCGACGCAGCGCCTCACGAACGAGAGGCGGTCAAGTTCCCGTATTTTCTCTCGAATCCGCACCCACAGCGTATCTACCAAATCATTGAGAAACTTGACGCACCTGTCCTTCCCTTTGACTCGATGCGGTGCTCGCGGCTCTTCGACGAGCCAAGCAAGACCTAATTTAGACCACTCCCTGTCTTCTGCTTGTATGTGATGTATCTTCCACGAGTGGAAGACACGGGAAAGGTCACGAAAATCGTTTGACTGCTTGAGGTGGAATTCGCGGGCGCCAGGATCAACAAAAACCCGGTCGACGATACGTTCGAACTCCTCGGACCACTTTACTCCACAACGAGATGCTGCTCCCACCGCGATCGCCTGGCACAGTGCTTTTTCACCCCGATTCGTGGGGTCTCTCAGTAGGGCGAGAAAGCCCAAGGATAACTTGACACGAATCCTTTCTCCGTCCTCTACCTCGGCTGCAGGGCTTTCTGGCTTGATTGCAGCGAGCGCCTCAAGAGCGCGGTCAAACCCGTCGAGCTGACCAAATTCAATTTCGATCAGCATTGGCTGCGACCCGGGCAATAATTCGTCGATTGAGGGAGCGAGTCGGCGCATCCAGTCCAAGACCGCCCCCCAAAATCGATACGCGAAATCCGGGTCTTTCAACTGCTTTCGGGACTCTACTAGGCGAATCCACCAAGTTCGCTTGGAGGTCTCAACAAGACCTACCAACGCACCCCGCTGAACGTCTTCCGCGCTGACGAACACCGGTTGGCGCTTAAGAGCGCTGAACCAAGGATCTCGCCGAAAACGAGTGATTACCTTGTACCTTCCCGATTGCATGCGCGCAGCATGTATATCGAGATCGGACCTGAGCTTCTGACGAACATGTACTACCCAGTCGCTAGCGACACCGATCATCGAGTGCGAATTCGATCGGAATGGGGCATCTCTGGGCACAAAAGACCAGCCCTGCTCGCACCAATAGGCGATCAGTCCAATGTCACCATTGACGCATGACAGAACAGTGCCCCATTCTTCGAGAGCGAGGACCTGTTCCTTCATCTTCCAGATCTGCAAAAGCGACATTTCGCTCATGTGAGATACGAGACTCAGATCCGCAAGGCTGAAGACGGCCAAATGCCACTTTTTAGGTAAATCGCCGAATCCTAGCGCACTTCCTCGTCCGATACCGCCAAGCACAATGATGGTCAATCCGCCTTGGTAATCGGGTTGCTCTGCGAAATAGGCTGCAGTCCGTTCAAGATACTCGGCAAACGCAATTGCTTTTTCCGCCGACAAAATATGGGGTCTGCTGAAGCCATCGGTCTGAACTTCGCCAAGATCGTCGTGGAGGAGGACGACGTGCGCGGTGTGGCCGGTATCAAAAGTGCAGATCGCGTCATCTAATCGCGGAAGCTCAACTGATTTCGGCCGATTTGGAGGAACGCGAAGATCGATCGGCCTCAGTTCTTTCATCACCTCGTCGAATAGAAGCCTTCCTTGCAACTCCCGGAGAGTCGACCGCAGCGGGTTCGGACGGCATTCTTCCACGAGAAATCGTCGAATCGCAGTGCTGACCGCTGTCGGTAGCGCGAGGAGTACTCGGTCGCCAACGAGGAGAAGGGGCCTACGCTCCAACGCCGTGCGGCCGATTTCATCGAAACGCGTTTCCGATCGCTTGTTCGGAAGAAAGAAGGGTTCAAGCGCCTCCGGCTGGATTGCAAGCCGCTTCAAATCCAGAGGCTCGAAAAGCACCCGTCGCGAGAGTCGTTCAAGCTGTGCGCGCTTCGGAATTTCAAAGTAGCCCCTCGGGTTGCCGCCGCCCGGGGTCCAGCGATCTATTTTGGATCGTGCCGCCACCTCCTCGGACAGTTTGAGCAATGCCCCAACGTGCCAGCGAAGTCTGTCGCCGTCCGCTTCGCGCGGAATTCTCGAGAGAACGTCCAAGATGTTCTGCGTCCAAAAATCGGCTGATTCCCACAGCCCCTCGAATAGGCGATGGTTCCCCAGACCGGAAGTCACATTCGTGACGAACACATCTTCGACAGGATCTTCGAGGAACGACAAAGACGCCAGCGATTGGTTCAACCAGCGACCGATCTGAGCCCGCCTCGGTGCTTCTTTGCCAGTGCAATACGCTACGGCCAAGTGCGTGAGTACTTCGAGCCGCAGGGTGTTCGCGTGAAACTTGGGTAGAGTCAGCAACCCGGCGAGCGGTGCAACAGTGGAGAGCAGCTCACTTGCCGCGAGCGCTACTGTTAAACCCGCCGAGCCGTCGGCGATAACGTCTAGCCTAATTTCGGGAGGGCCGAGAAAAGGGGCAGGGCCGAATTCGTGAATCCGCTGATCGACGTCCAACGACCTTGTCTCCTAAGCCATCCATACCGTCAGATGCCTGCATCAGCTCACGCCAAGAACTTATATTGTTGCTGGAGCGCGCCATCTATTTCAAGGCTGCGACGTCCTTCAAGCGCGAGTCTCGGCGACGTTACTGCCGCTCAGCCAAGCCGGTATAGCGCAGCCGCGTTGTCCGCAATCATCATGCGCCGCTCGTCATCGGGAACGCCTTCGAAATCGCGCTCGATCACCTCGCGCGAATGCGGCCAGGTCGAGTCCGAATGCGGAAAGTCCGACGCCCACATCAGGTTCTTCACCCCGATAAAGTGGCGCGCGACCACGCCGACGCGATCATCCTGAAAGGTGGCCGCGACCTGGCGGCGAAAATAGTGGCTCGGCGGATTCGGAATCGCCTCCTTTTCGAGGTAGCGATACTTCTCGTAGGAATGGTCGAGGCGCTGGAGAAAATGCGGAATCCATCCGATATCGTTCTCCACCGACACCAGGCGTAGTTGGGGGAATCGCTCGAGCACACCCGCAAAAATAATTTCGGCGAGCGAGCGTTCCACCGAATGATGCAGCGACGGATAGCCTTTCATCACGCTTTGAAAATCGCTGCCGCCGCGACGCTCGGTCAGGATATGCAGGCTTATCGGCGTCCCCAGATCATGCGCCACCGCCCAGAACGGATCATATGACGGATCGCTGTAGGGACGCTCTGCCGGCGCCGCTCCCCATATCATCGCGCCCCGGAGCCCCTTCTTCGCAGCGCGGGTCAACTCCGCGACTCCTGCGAGCGGATCGTCGAGCGAAACCATCGCGACTCCTGCGAGCCGCCGCGGACTATGCGCGCAATAGTCGGCAAGCCAATCGTTGTACGCGCGGAAACTCGCCGCGCGCAGTTCGCCGTCCTCCATCTGAAACAGGCGCATCCCGAGGCTCGGGTACAGCACCTCGCCGGCCACCCCGTCGCGATCCTGATCCTCGATGCGCAGCACCGGATCCCAGGCGCTCGGTCTGACCCCCGGATAACCGCTCGCCATCCGCTCCGCGAAATCTTTCGGATCGACGCCGGCGACCGCAAAGCCTGCAACCGGGAACGGGCGAAGTCCTTCGGCGACGAAGAAATCGCCCTCGCGCTCGCCGGCACGCTTGATGACCCGCGGCGCGCGATCGAGAAAGCGTTTTTCGATTCGCGACGTCCACACGTCGGCGGGCTCGATCACGTGCGAATCCGCGGACAGGATTCTGTGCGGTTCCATCGGCCGGTCTCCTTTTCTATAGCTCCCGCTTTTCCATAGCGGCGCCTGATCGCCGTTTAGCGCCGCCACCGAAGCGCCGTCAAGCATGCGACCATGTTATGCGGACCGTTGCCGCTTCTTCGCGGAGACATCGACGTTACTCCGCCGCGCGTTCGAGCAGTTCGCGGGCGGCGCGGCGAAACTTGTCCGACACTTCCCCGCCGAGCATCCGTGCGATTTCCTCGGTGCGATCGCCTGGCTCCAAAATCGCGACGCGGCTCCGGGTCGAACCGCGGCGCTCTTCTTTTTCGACCGTGAAATGGCGATCGGCGAAGGCCGCGATCTGCGCCAGATGCGTCACGCACAAAATCTGATGGAACCGCGAGAGCTGCTTCAGCTTGCGGCCAACGACTTGCGCGATCGCGCCGCCGATGCCGGCGTCAACTTCGTCGAAAATCATCGTGGCGATTCCGCGGCGCTGAGCTTCCAGGCGCTTCAGCGCGAGCATCACGCGTGACAGTTCGCCGCCCGACGCAATTCTGAGCAGCGGCATCGCCGGCTGACCGAGATTCGGCGAGAGTTGAAACTCGATCGTGTCGATCCCGGCGGTACCGAGCGCCACGCCGCCGTGCATGAAGCCGGCTTCGTCTTCCGCAAGCGCGCCGAGTCGCGGCTCGAAGCCCGGCGAGCGCATCCCAAGCGTCTTCAGTTCCGCCTCCATCTTGAGGCGGAGCTCCGCGGCGGCCCGCTTGCGAATCGAGGTCAGCTTTTTCGCATGCGCGGCGAGTTCGTCGAGCGCGGCTGCCATCTCGGCCTCGACCTGCGCCTTCGATTCTTCGATTTTTTGCAGCTCCTCAATCTCGGCGCGCGAACGCTCCATCGTTTCGATCGCCGTAGCGACCGAGCCGCCGTATTTTCTCTTGAGCCGGGCCAATTCCTGGAGCCGATTCTCTATTTCTTCGAGCCGCGCGGGATCGGCCTCGAACTTCGCTGCGTACGCGCCAAGCGTTCGCGCCGCTTCCTCCAGGTTTGCGCGCGCCGATTTGATCATCTCGAGCGCATCGCCAAGTTTCGGGTCGATCGCCGCCGCCTCGGCCAGCCGCACCTCGGTTCGCGCGACCGTGTCCGTCGCGCCACCTTCGCCGCCATAGAGCGCCTGCTCCGCTTCCAGAGCCGCGCCGGCGAGCTTGCTCGCGTTGGCGAGCACGGTCCGCTCGCGCCCGAGATCTTCATCTTCGCCGGCGACGAGTTGAGCGCGCTCGAGTTCGGTCACGCGGAATCGGGCCAGTTCCAGCAGGTCCGCGCGTTCACGTTCGCGACGATTCAGGTCCTGCATGCGCGATCTAATCTCCTGCGCACGGCTGTAGCGTTCGCGATACTTCGCGAGTTCGTCGTCAAGCCCGGTGTAGCGGTCCAGGATCTCGCGATGGCTCTCAGCGCGGAGCAGCGATTGTTGCTCATGCTGTCCGTAAACCTGCACGAGCGATGCACCTATTTTGCCGAGCGTCTGCACCGTGGCGAGTTCGCCGTCGATAGTCACGCGCGAGCGCCCACCCTCGGCGATTACCCGGCGCACGATCAATTCGCGCCGGGTTCCATCGCGGGTCCGCTCCGCGAGTTCCGGCATCGCAGTCTCGCCCTCGAGCTCGAACAGTCCCTCGACGACCGCCTCTTTCTCCCCGGCCCGAATCATGTCGGGCGACGCACGCGAGCCGAACAGCAAGCCAAGCGCGCTCAGAATGATCGTCTTGCCGGCGCCGGTCTCGCCCGAAAGCACGTTCAGTCCGGCGCCGAACTCGAGGTGAGCTTCCTCGATAATCGCGAAGTTGCGGATGCGCAGTTCGAGCAGCATCTGGACCGCGCGCGCCTATCCCCAGTGGAGCTTGTCGCGCCAGATTTCAAAATATGGATGAGCGGAACGAATCAACGACACGCTGTGGCGGCCGCGATGAATCCTGATCGTGTCGGACGGGCCGAGTTGCGCCGACTCCTGCCCATCGACGGTGAAGGTCGCGTCTTGATCGGGCGCCTTCACATGAATCTCGATCTCATACGAATCCGGCAGCACTACCGGCCGGTTGCTCAGCGTATGCGGACAGATCGGCGCAAGCACGATCGCGCTGAGAGTCGGATAAACGATCGGCCCCCCAGCCGCGAGCGCGTAGGCGGTCGAGCCGGTCGGCGTCGCAACGATCAATCCGTCGGCGCGGTAGGAGCAAAACGCTTTGCGATCCGCGAACACGTCGAGCTCGAGCATTCTGCCGAGCGGTCCCTTGCCGACCACCACGTCGTTAAACGCCTGGTAAGTCTCCGCGCGGCTGAGATCCTCCGATGCGCGCTCCACGATCGCTTCAAGCATGATGCGCCGATCGACTTCGTAGTCGCCGTCGAGCACGCGCTGGAGCGCCGCACGCGACTCCTTGATCGTCACCTCGGTCAGAAACCCGAGTCCGCCAAGATTCACGCCGAGGATCGGAATCCCCTGCGACGCCACCAGCCGCGCGACGCCGAGCAGCGTGCCGTCTCCGCCGAGCACTACGATCAGATCGGCGCGGTCACCCAGATGATGCCGTTCAACCGGCTCGGCGCCGATCGTTTTCGACATCTCCGCCTCGGCGAGCGGAATCTTGTGCTTGCTGCGTAAAAACCGGACGAGGATACGCGCGATCGCGATCGCTTCGGGCCGGTCGCGCTTGACCACCAGGCCGACCGACTTTATGGACCGTTTCGCCACCGCCATCAGGCACCTATCATGCGCTGAAATTTGCGCCAACGCGAAAGCACTTGAATCCGCCCGCGCATGCTCAGCGCAGGATTTGATTCGCGCCGTGCTCCGCGGCCGGATTTCTCTTGCCGTACACGATCGCGACCGAGTTGATGTAGTAGCCCGTCATGCCTTCGCTGGTCTGCGACTTGCTGGTCAGTATGACGATCGCATCGGCGCCGGTTTCGCACGCCTTGCGCTGCACGACGGGCAGCACGTCGGCTTCGCTTGCATAGACGTTTCCCAATCCTTCGACGATCGCGACCTTGCGAAAATCGGTCAACGGCTCGTGGCGCAACACCGGCATGTCGCAATTGGGCGGCTTGGCGGCACGGCCCGACGGCTCGACTTCCGCGAGCGTCGCCTGGGGCGGCAGCGAGATCACCTTGGCGCATCCGTACGCCGCTACCCCAAGCGCCAAAACCAAACCCGCGATAAAGACCAAACTCGCAATAAATGAGATACGCATCGAGTAATGAAGTATCCATCTGCGGGCGTCGCGGGCAAGAGACGCGCTCTGCCGATCTCCGCTGATTCCGCCCGCCGCTCGCTTTGGCCGCACTATCGTATAAAATCGCGATGCTTGCGTATAAAATCGCGCGTATAAAATCGCGATGCGGTTGGATCCGCGGATGCGGACACGCGAAGGTGGCGCCGAACCATGACAAATTCCAGCAAGTCCGATCGTCCCATCTTGGGCGCGCACATGTCGATCGCCGGCGAAGTCGGCGAGGCGCTGAACCGCGGCAAGCAGGCCGGCTGCGAATGCATCCAGATTTTCACCAAGTCGTCGCGCCAGTGGGCTTCCAAGCCATTTTCCAAACAGGAAATCGAAACCTTCAAACGCAATCAGCTCGAAACCGGAATCGCCAACGTGATCGCCCACGATTCCTACCTGGTGAATCTCGGCGCGCCTGACGAGGCATTGCGGATCAAATCGGTGAAAGGCTTCATCGACGAGTTGCAACGATGCGAGGCGCTCGGTGTGCCGACGCTGGTCGCGCATCCGGGCGCGCACGTGGGCTCGGGCGAGGAGGCGGGGATCAAGACGATCGCGAGGTCGATCGACGAGGCGCATGCCGCCTGCAAAGGCTTCGAGGTAAAGATCGCGCTGGAAATCACCGCGGGCCAGGGCAGCACGCTCGGCTGCAATTTTCAGCAGATGGGCCGGATCTTCGACGCGGTTACGGAAAACGATCGGCTCCGGCTATGCTTCGACACCGAACATGCATTCGCCGCGGGCTACGATCTGCGCACCCCGGAAGGATACGAAAATACTTTCAGCGAACTCGACCGATACATCGGCCTGAAGAGAATTGTCGCGTTCCATCTGAACGATTCGGTCAAGGACTTCAATTCGAAGGTCGACCGCCATCAGCATATAGGCAAGGGCTTTATCGGCCTCGACGCGTTTCGCCGCCTGCTCAACGATCGACGATTCTTCGGCCTCCCGATGTGTCTGGAGACGCCCAAAGGCCCCGACCTGAAAGAGGATATCGAGAACCTGGCGACCTTGAGGAGCCTGCTCGCGAACTGACTATCAAACTGACTAGTATCAATTGATGATCAAACGGATTCTCACCGGCGACCGTCCGACTTCACCGCTGCATCTAGGGCACTACGTCGGATCGCTGCAAAACCGCGTACGCCTGCAGGACGAATACGACACCTATCTCTTGATCGCCGACATCCAGGCGCTGACCGACAATTTCGAGCATCCGGAGAAACTCGAGGCCAACATCTTTGAAGTCGCGCTCGACTACCTGGCGGTCGGTCTCGATCCCGAGAAAGTGAAGATCGTCGTGCAGTCAATGGTCCCCGAGCTGACCGAACTTACAATCTACTTCATGAACCTGGTCACCGTCGCGACGCTCGAACGCAATCCGACGCTCAAGGAAGAAATCAAACAAAAGAATTTCACCAAGGGTCTGCCGGTGGGATTCTACACGTATCCGATTTCGCAGGCGTCGGACATCACGATTTTCAAGGCGCACCTGGTTCCGGTCGGCGAAGACCAGCTCCCGATGATCGAACAGGCCCGCGAAATCGTGCGGCGTTTCAATCGCATGTACGACAAAGTGCTGGTCGAACCCAAGGCCCTGGTCGGCGAAGTGGCGCGCCTGCCAGGCACCGACGGCGGCGCGAAAATGGGGAAGTCACTTGGCAACTGCATCTACCTAGGCGATTCGTCCGAGGTTGTTCGCAAGCGCGTCATGTCGATGTACACCGATCCGACCCGGCTGCATCCGACCGATCCGGGCCACGTCGAGGGCAATCCCGTCTTCACGTATCACGATAGTTTCAATCCGGATAAGGCCGAAGTCGCGGACTTGAAGGAGCGCTATCGCAAGGGCGCAGTTGGCGACGTTGAGGTGAAGGAAAAGTTGTTCAAGTGCCTGGACACGTTTCTGGAACCGATTCGTGAGCGACGCGCCAAATTCGCCGCGAAGCCCGATCACGTCCGCGAGATTATCGTTGAAGGTACGCGCAAGGGCCGCGCCGTCGCGCAGGCTACGATGGCCGAAGTCCGCTCTGCGATGAAGATCAGCTACAAGTTCTAACAGTGAAAAGTGAAAAATTCCTAGTACGACTTCGCGAAGAATGCGCGCTCAGCCGCCGACCCGCCGCAAACCAGGCATTTGCCCGGCGCAGTATCCTGTTCGAGCGGGATCGCGCGGCAGGTCGCCTTGCTCTCTTCGCGAATCCGCGTCTCGCAGACCGGATTGCCGCACCAGTACAGGTCGGCGAATCCTCCGCCGCCTTCGCCTTCCATGTGCTTCTTGAATACTGCGTAGTCGTCGAACTTTCGTGTATTGGCGATCAGCGCGGTCTTCGCCTGGGCGTAGAGACTCGTCTGAATCTCACCGAGGATCACGCTGACCGTCTCGGCAATCGTCGCCATCGATGCCTTGCTCTTGGCGCTCGGCCCTGACCTGTCGCGCCGCGCGACCACCGCTTCTCCCGAGGCTACATCGCGCGGCCCGATCTCGATCCTGACCGGCACTCCGCGCATCTCCCAATCGTTGAATTTGAAGCCCGGCGTCAGCCCTTCGCGAACGTCGAGACGTGTGCGGATTCCCGCCTGATCGAGCGAATCGAACACGCTCCGAGCGGCGGCGAGCACTTTCTCGCCCTCGTCGGCCTTGCGCCAGATAGGCACTATAACCGCCTGCGTCGAGGCGACCGCCGGCGGCAATCGCAGTCCCTGGTCGTCGCCGTGCACCATCACGATTGCGCCGAGCAGCCGCGTCGACACCCCCCAACTGGTCTGCCACACGAACTGCATCTGGTTTTGATCGTCGAGGTAGCGCGTCTCGAATACTTTCGAAAAATTCTGCCCGAGGAAGTGCGAGGTGCCGCATTGCAGCGCGCGGCCGTCGCCCATCAGGCCTTCGATAGTGTAGGTCTCGACCGCGCCCGGAAACCGCTCCGCCGCGCTCTTGCGTCCCACGATCAGCGGAATCGCCAGGAACTCCTCGACGAACTTCCGATACACCTCGAGCATCGTGAGCGTCTCGCGCTCGGCTTCCTCGCTGGTGGCGTGCGCGGTATGTCCCTCCTGCCACAGAAATTCCGTGGTCCGCAGGAACAGGCGAGTCCGCATCTCCCATCGCACGACGTTGGCCCATTGATTGACCATCATCGGCAGGTCGCGATGCGACCTGATCCACTGCGAGAACATGTGATTGATGATCGTCTCGGACGTCGGCCGCACGACGAGCGGCTCTTCGAGTTCCTTGCCGCCGCCGTGGGTTACGACCGCGACCTCGGGCGCGAAGCCCTCAACGTGCTGCGCCTCCTTTTGCAGGAAGCTCTGCGGGATGAACAGCGGAAAGTACGCGTTGCGCGCGCCGGTCTTCTTGATCCGCTTGTCGAGCTCGTCGCGTATCGCCTCCCAAATCGCAAAACCGTCGGGGCGGAACACGATGCATCCGCGCACCGGCGAGTAGTCGGCCAGTTCCGCGCGAATGCAGATGTCGTTGTACCACGCGGCGAAGTCCTCGCTGCGTGGGGTTACTTTCTTGTCGTCTTGCTTTTGCGCCATTCGTCTTGCGGGTCGATTGTCGTTATCGTCAATTGATCGTTATCGTCAAGTGATACAGTCTCCG
>JBGPNU010000001.1:0-34937 GCA_041487675.1 Binatus sp. (SeqCode) | reverse complement strand
GAATCCATTTAGTGTCGAAGGCAAGGTTACCATCGTCACCGGCGGCGGAACCGGAATCGGTGAGTCGATCGCCAAGGAGTTCGCGGCGGCCGGAGCGCCCGTGCTGATCGCGAGCCGCAAGGTCGAAAACCTCGAGCGTGTCCGCGACCAAATTCGCAAGGCCGGCGGCAAATGCGAGATGACGCCCGTCGATGTCCGCGACGCCGACCAATGCGACAAGATGGTCGCCGAGGCGGTCCGGCAATTTGGCCGCCTCGATGTGCTGATTAACAATCACGGCGCGAGTATTACCGCTCCGACGCTGAATCTATCGCCCAACGGATGGCGCGCGGTGGTCGGAATCAACCTCGACGGCGTGTTCTTCTGCTCGAAGTCGGCGGCCCGTCAGTTCATCGAGCAGAAGAGCCCCGGTTCGATCATCAATATCTCGTCCACTGCGGGCGTGCATGGCTCGCCGACGATGCTCCCGTATGGGGCTGCAAAAGCGGGCGTTATCAACCTGACCGTTTCGCACGCCGGCGAATGGGGCCGCAACGGAATTCGCGTCAACTGTATCGCACCCGGACCTATCGACACCGAGGGCGCGGCGCCGCGCGTATGGCCCAATCCGAAGGTCAAAGAGATGGTCGCGCGATCGCGCGCGCTCGGACGTTTCGGCCGGGTCGAGGAGATCGCGTATCCGTGCATGTTCCTGGCCTCGGAGGCGTCGAGCTACATCACCGGCGCGCTGCTGATCATCGACGGCGGCGAAGCCCCCCGCACCATCGAGTAAGTGGAGGGTTCAAACGAGCCAGTCAGCTATTCGTCGAGCTATATCTGCCGGTTTTGGCTTTTCAAATTGTTCGCCGCAGCGGCAGCACTCGAAGGTGAGTTTCGGCTCTCGATCCGGCGGCCCGCCCAGCGCGTCGTACGGCATATCAGATTCCCAATCGACTTCGGGTTCGCCAAACTCTTCGGGGCTGCCCGTAAGATCCCATTCGGTTACACGATGCATCACGACGCACAGTGACAGCTCGTTGATGCTGCCGTATCCGCATTTTGGGGCACACAAATATATTCATGTCGGCACCTGAGAGAATGAGTTAGAGAGTCGTTCAGCTCAAATTTGCAGTATGTTACATAAACGCGCTATGTCGGCCCCGCGGGCGTATATCAATTGGATCAATGCTCATCCGGGCTTTAACCCCAGAAGCCAGAAGAGCTCAAACGCACTCTCGGAATTCGTCGTCACCGATTTGCGAAAGGCTTCGGCACAAATTGACGCGGCATTGACCTCAGGAAAACTCCGCGAAGTTCGGAACGCCGAAGTACAAACCCAAGTAGTGGGACGAAATGTCGATCTCGTGATTTGCGAGAGCAATGTAGAGGCGCCGGGCAGAGTTGTCATCGCGGTAGAAAACAAGACGATTATGGCTGCGCACGGCAAGGCTAGAAAAAACCGGTTCGGCGATCTTATCGCCTACTCCAATCATATCCACAACCATAACCGCGACTGTATCGCCGCCGGAATCTTGGTGATCAACTTTTCTGGCGCCTACAAAAATCCGGATCCTTTTGCTACGGCGTTGAAACGCGCAAAATTCGACATGCTCAAGGTGGTTGGGGCCACGGTCGAGCTCTTTGCAAATCTTCCGCTTCGAGAGCAACCTGACGAACCCTCGGATCAGCCCGAGGCGTTGGCAGTGATCATCGTTAGCTACGACGGCGCGAGCCCGTCTAAGCTTGTGACTGGTCCGCCATCTCCGCCGAAGGACAGTCCGCTCAACTACGGGAACTTCATCAAACGGATCGCAAAGCTATATTCTAGGCGCTTTACCTAGCGGCGACGACGCTTTGATTCTCGGCGAACAGATCTGAGAGTTCATTTTCGAGCCGAACTTTCGAATCGGCCACGTAGTGCCGATCAATTTCGACTCCGATGCTGTTACGACCGCACTTCGCGGCAGCCAGTAGAGTCGTTCCGGTTCCCATAAAAGGATCCAGCACAGTGTCGCCAGTGAACGAGAACATCCGCACCAGTCGATAAGCCAACTCAAGAGGATATGGGGCCGGATGGTCTCGTGTTGATGTTCCATTTAGATTCCAAACCTGTTGAAACCACGCCTGATGTTCTTCCTTGGTCAACTTCGAAGCCGCTCGCTGTTCCTCGGTGGGCTTTCGGTATCCTCCCGCTTTGCGAAGCATCAGGATGAACTCGACATCATTCTTGAAGATGGCGTTCGGTTCATAGGGTTTCCCAAGGAACCCGCCAGAGCCGTTTTCGACCTCGTATTTTGCGTTCGAAATCTTGTACCAGAAGATGGGGCTCAGATTGTCGAATCCTATTCTCCGCGCGCGGACAACGATGTCAGCGTGAAGAGGCATCACCATGTGTCGGCCGTGTTTCTTGCGCGAAAGACATACATCGCCAACCACACAAATCAGACGGCCTCCGGGGACGAGCACCCTGAGGCAGTGGCCCCAAACCTTGTCGAGTTCATCGTGGAATTGCTCGTAATCAAGCACTCCCCCGAGCTGACGTTCCTGTGCGGGATACTCTTTGAGCGTCCAGTATGGGGGTGATGTGAGAACCAAATGAAGCGACTTGTCGGGAATCCAATCCAGCTCGCGAGCGTCTCCATGACGGATTCTGTGGGTGGTCCGTCCCTGCCGTACAATCGCCTCTTGCATATCACGAGATCATATGAATCGCCGGGCATTGGAACAAGGGGCGCGATTGTCGCGCTGATAGCCAAGGTGCGTTTACTCTCCGCTTGTCGGGGAGCGGCGCGCCGTGGTACGGCATCTTCAACCGCTGATCCGATACCACCGCGGACTTGGCCCAACCGGCGCTTCGCGGTGATCGACGGGTCCGCGGCTGACTTAAAAAAAGAGGTTCAATCACATGGCCGACAAAAGCGTCGTCGGTAAAACCGGCAAGCCGTTCAAGATGCACGTCGATTGGAGCAAGGTCCGTGAGTTCGCCCGCGCGATCAAGGATCCGAATCCCATCTACTTCGATCCCGAAGTCGCAAAGAAAGAAGTCGGTGGAATCCCGGTGCCGGTGACTTTTCTGCAGACCAGCGCGTTCTGGACCGACGAGACTTCAAGCCCCGGCTTTGGCGGCTTCGATTTGCGCCGTATCCTGCATGGCGAACAAGAATTCGAGTTCTTCAAGCCCATCTTCGTCGGAGACACGCTTACCGGTGTGACCAAAATCGCCGACTTCTATGAAAAAGAAGGCGGACGCGGCGGCAAGATGACTTTTCTCGTCAGCGAAACCGAGTACACCAACCAGAAGGGCGAGAAGGTCGCGACCGCGCGCGCGACGCTTATCGAGACCGGCCAGGCGGTCAAGGCCTGAACGGCGAGCGACGCGGAAATCTTCAAGATGCAGACCTCTTCAAGCGGAGAATCAAAATGGCGGCAAAACTGAAATTCGATTCGGTCAAGGTCGGCGACGAGATTCCCAAGTACGTCGTCGAGGGCGTGACCCGTCCCGACTTCGTGCGCTATGCAGGCGCGTCGGGCGACTTCGTCCCGCTGCATTACGATCAGACTTTCGTCGAGGCGGCCGGAATCCCGACCGTCTTCGCGCAGGGGATGTTCACCGCGGGTCTGCTCTCGAAGGCGGTCACCGACTTCGTTGGGATCGGAAACGTGCGGCGCTTTCAGGTGCGCTTCGCCACCCGCGTATGGCCGGGCGACGTCGTCACCTGCACCGGCAAAATCACGGGCAAGGTAGAGAAGGACGGCGAGAAGCAGATCGAGGGCGACTTGATCGTGCTGAATCAAAAGGGCGAGCCGGCGATCCGCGGCAGCTTCCGCGCCGCCTGCGCATAGGCAGGCATCAGAGGAAAGGATTCAGAGTTCCCGAAACCCACACTGGGTTTCGGACTTCCTGTGAGCCGGATGCGGCCTGACAGCCTGTTAGAAGTATGAGTGAGGAGAGGAGAAATCCTACATTGGGTGCAGGGGCTGGCCCCTGCTTCAAGGATTGTGGATAGTTAGCATGCGAAATCCGCCCGCGCCTTGATAAGCCGGACAGAATCCGGCAAACAAGACGAATAAGTTTTACTGCAAGGCACCCGTAAAGTTGGACCGCAAAAGTGGCCGATTCGCCGGGGCGATGGTCTTTCGCGCCAAGGCCTGGAGGCGGAACATAATTTCAGATGGATGAACCGCGCTACCTCATAATTCACGGCCACTTCTATCAACCCCCGCGCGAAAGCCCGTGGACCGGGTTGATCAGCCCCGAGCATGGTGCGGCGCCGTTTCAGAACTGGAACGAGCGAATACTCAGCGAATGCTACACCGCCAACGCCCATGCTCACACGATGCAGGGCTCGGTGGTCCATGTCCGCAACAATTACGAGCGGCTTAATTTCGACTTCGGGCCGACGCTGGCCGGATGGATGCAGACCCACGGCAAGTCCGCATACCGTGCGATGACTCGTGGCGATGCGCTCTCCGCCGAGCGTCTCGGCGGTCACGGCAACGCGATCGCACAATCGTACAATCACTCGATTTTGCCCCTGCTGCCGCCGCGCGATCGCGACTTGCAGATCGCATGGGGTATCGAGGATTTCGTCTTCCGCTTCGGACGGCGGCCGGTCGGTATGTGGCTGCCCGAGTGCGCCGCCGACGATGACACGCTCGCATCGGTCGCGACCGCCGGAATCGAGTTCGTTATCCTCGCGCCGGACCAGGGCAGCTTCCGCGGTGCGGGTGCCGAGTCGCGCGCGGCCGGCCCTTTCCAATGGCGAAGTGGCGAATTGAATCTTGCGGTCTTCCGATACGATCGCGAATTGTCGGCTACGATCTCTTTCGGCGACGGATTGGCCGACGGCGCCCGACTGGCCGAGTGGCTTGCGTCCGCCGCGCTTGGCCTGGAACCGGGCGCCGCATTTATGATTGCGACCGACGGCGAAACCTTTGGGCATCATAATAAACATGGCGCGGCCGAACTCGCTCGCGCGCTGTTTACCCTCGAGGGCCGCGACGACGTGCTGCTGATCAACTGCGCCGGCTACCTCGCGGCCCATCCTGCGGCAGGATCGTTCGAGATTCATTCTGCGAGTTCGTGGAGCTGTCCGCATGGCGTCGAACGATGGCGCGCGAACTGCGGATGCCGCCTCGATCCGAACACCTCGCAGAATTGGCGCGGCCCATTTCGCGCCGCGATGGATTTCGTTAAGAATCACGCCGAGGCGACTTACGACCGCTTCGCACCGGCTCTCGTGAAAGAGCATCAGGCGTTACTGCGCGAGGGAATCCGGCTGCTGATCGATACGAATCCCGCGGTTCACGCCGAGTTCTTCAAGCGCTTCAAAGTCGGCGACGAAGGCCCTCGCGAGACTTTGCTCAGGATGCTCGAGATGGTGCGTGCGGGGCAGGCGTCGCTGACCAGTTGTGCGTGGTACTTCGACGATTTCGGCGGTCTCGAAGGGCGCATCGCGCTCAGATGGGCCGCTCGCGCAGTGGAACTCGCCGCCGAGCATTCGGCAAGCATCGAAAGCGAGCTGCTCGACCGGCTGCGCGATATCCATTCGAATCGGCGCGAGAATGGCGACGCCGCGACTCTGTACCTGAGTCTGAAAACGCGCGAAGCTCGCGGCCGGGTATAGTCGCCCGCCTCCAAATCGCGATGCCTTCCAGCGAAGCCACGCATATCGATTCCACGCTTAGCGAGACGCGCAAGTTTCCGCCGCCCGCCGAGTTCAGCGCGCGCGCGTGGGTCAAGAGCCTCGACGAATACGAAGCTCTCTACCAGCGCGCCGAGGCCTCCCCGGAAACGTTCTGGGCCGAATGCGCGCGCAACCTGCATTGGTTCAAACCGTTTCACAAAACGCTGGAGTGGAATTTTCCGTTTGCCAAGTGGTTTCTCGGCGGCACGATCAACGCCAGTTACAATTGCCTCGATCGGCATCTCGAAGGCCCCCGCCGCAACAAGGCCGCGCTTATCTGGGAAGGAGAGCCCGGCGACTGCCGCGTGCTCACCTACCAGATGCTTGCCGATGAAGTTGCGAAGTGCGCCAACGCGCTGAAAAGCCTCGGCGTAAAGGACGGCGATCGCGTCGCGATCTACATGCCGATGGTGCCCGAGGCTGCGATCGCGATGCTCGCGTGCGCACGAATCGGCGCGATTCATTCCGTCGTCTTCGGCGGCTTCTCGGCGGAAGCGCTCGCCGATCGAATCAACGACGCGGAGGCGAAGGTCTGTATCACCGCCGACGGAGGATGGCGCCGCGGGCAAATCGTCGAGCTCAAGAAAAATGTCGATGAGGCGCTGAAAAAGTGTCAATCGATCCAGAAAGTCATCGTGTTGAAAAGGGTCGGCAACAAGATCGAGATGCGCAAAGGTCGCGACTTATGGTGGGACGAACTGGTCCCCGGCCAGAGCCCCAAATGCGAGGCCGCGCAACTCGATTCAGAGCATCCGCTCTACACCCTCTATACCAGCGGCACCACCGGCAAACCCAAGGGCGTCGTGCATACTACCGGGGGCTATCTGACCCATACCCTGATGACGATGAAGTGGGTGTTCGACTTGAAGGAGGACGACATCTACTGGTGCACCGCCGATATCGGTTGGGTCACCGGGCACAGCTACACCGTGTACGGGCCGCTGGCCGCCGGCGCCACAGTCGTCATGTACGAAGGTGCGCCGAATTTTCCCGAGAACGATCGCTTCTGGCAGATAATTTCGAAGTACCACGTCAGCATCTTCTACACCGCGCCCACCGCGATTCGCACCTTCATCAAATGGGGCGATTCGTGGGTGAAAAAGCATGACCTCTCGAGCTTGCGGCTGCTCGGCACGGTCGGCGAACCGATCAATCCCGAGGCCTGGATGTGGTACCGCCGGGTTATCGGCGGCGAGCGATGCCCAATCGTCGATACCTGGTGGCAGACCGAGACCGGCGGAATCATGATCAGCCCCATGCCGGGCGCGATTGCCACCAAGCCCGGCTCCGCGACCCGTCCGCTACCCGGAATCGCGGCCGACGTCGTGACTCGCGACGGCAAGAGCGTCGGCGCCAACCAGGGCGGCCTTCTGATCGTGCGCAAGCCGTGGCCCGGGATGCTGCGAACGATCTATCGCGACCCAGAGCGCTACAAGACTCAGTACTTCGTGCAGATCGACGGGGTTTATTTTACCGGCGACGGCGCGCGGCGCGATTCCGATGGCTACTTCTGGATCATGGGCCGCGTGGACGACGTGATTAACGTGTCGGGCCATCGGCTTGGCACCATGGAGATCGAAAGCGCGCTGGTCTCGCACGCGACGGTCGCGGAGGCTGCGTGCGTGGGCCGTCCCGACGACATGAAGGGGCAGGCGGTGGTCGCATTCGTCACGCTCGAAGGCAGCCGCACCGGCGACGACAAGCTGCGCGACGAGTTGCGCGCGCACGTGGTCAAGGAAATCGGCGCGCTCGCCCGGCCCGACGACATCCGCTTCACCGAGGCGCTGCCCAAGACGCGCAGCGGCAAGATCATGCGCCGGCTGCTCCGCCAAATAGCGGCTGGTGACCAAACGATCGGCGACACGACTACGCTCGAGGATTTATCCGTACTCGCCAGGCTCCGCGACGACGAGGATTGATCGAAGAACGAGGATCCCGAAACCTCACGCAGGTTTCGGACTTCCCGTGTGACCCGCATGCGGGCGGAGTTTATCCTGAGCGTAGTCGAAGGGCCCTGTTAGAACTCCCAAATAGCCTCTCCCTGACAGGGAGAGGCCGCGCCGAGTTTTCGAGGCGCGGGTGAGGGTCCACTTGCTAAGATGCCCTTCTTCGCGGTTTTCGCACGCGCTCTCGCGGTTGTGTCATGCGCTGACGGCACCCTCACCTAACCTCTCCCGTGAAATAACGGGCGAGGGACCAGACAAGAACGGGCGAAGTAGGGAGCTCTCGATTTCAATTCCCGCTTCGTGGAGTTAGTTCGAATGCGATGCCGCCGAGGCGGCTCGCCACCTCGTTGTAGAGCCAACAGAAGAACGTTGTGCCGATGAAGCTGAAGATGCCGTAGAGGATCGGAAGAAAGATAATCGCTAATATCGCGCGTCCCGGATGTCCATGCAGGAGCGACATAAAGGCGACGAACACCGCGAAGAACGCGCCCATGATCGTGTAAAGCACCGCCATCACCTTCGCAGTCTGGAAAATCTCGAACGACTTGATTTCATGCATCGCGAATACTCCTTCGACCGTTTTGTCAGGCTCGATGGCTATACTCAGTTGGCCTGAATGCGATTAACCAGTTCGGTGACAGCGAGTGGATCGACAAACATGATCGTGGCTGCGCCAACCGCGAACATGATCGCGAACCCCGCCATCAGGCGCAGATAGAATGCCGGCTGACGACTCGATCGCGCGATCGCCGACTTGAAGATTGCGTTGACTCCGGCTGCGAGCGTCATCCCGATTACCGCGTCGCGCGCGGAACTGGTCCGCGCGTTAACGAAACTCGCGAGCGTGAGCGAGATCGCATCGACGTCCACCAGTCCGCTTACCGCCGATACCGCCATCTGGCCGCCGTACCCCATATAATTCTTCGCGATCCGGGCCACGAACAGAACCACCGTAAATACGACCCCGAACTTGAGCGCGGGAGCGAGCGAGAACGGGTTGCGGAAGGTCGAGGCCGCGACCGTGGCTCCGGTTTTGTCGGCTGCAATCCCCAGAATCAACGCCGCGCCGAAGCCGGCGAGCGTCATCGCGGCGAACGCCGGGACCCCCGCTATCGCCAGCGCCGGACTGACCGCGGCGACTATGAGCAGCATCCGCGGGAACAGGATCGAATTGGCGATCAGCGCGTTGCGGGCCGCCGGTATCGCCGTATCGGGCGCCTCGGCCACCGCGCGCGAAATTCCGCTCGTGTACGCAGTCGTCGAGGCGAGCGCCCCCAACACCGCAGTCAGCAGCGCGCCGCGTTCGTTACCGGCGAACTTGGTCAGGAAGTAGCCGACATACGATACGCCTGAGACCAGGATTACGAATAGCCAGATCTTGCGCGGATCGAAAAATCCGAAGGGTCCGTAGGTGCCGGTCGGAAGCAGCGGGTAGATGATGAAAATCAGGCCGAGGAAAGTCAGCGTATCGATATATTCCTGATCGGAGATTCCTTCGAGCACGAAATGGCGCAGCTGATCGCGCTCCGCCAGGATTAGCGCGAGCACGATTCCAAGCCCGGCGCCAAATTGGCGATCCGAAGTGAGGCACAGCGCCGCCAGCGCAAAGGTCGCGATCGCGGCAAGCTCCGTGGTGATTCCGCTGCGCTCCCGATGCTGCGTCCTCATTACAAGGATCGCGCCGATCACGCCCGCGAACAGCGCGGTCGCCAGCAGGTAATTGCCAACGTGACCAGCCACCGCGCCGAGCAGCGCGATTATCAGGAAGTCGCGCGTCCCCGGGCGGGGCGGACCTGCGGCGGCAGGTTCTCGCGTGCGGCCCACCAGGAAACCGATCGCAAGTGCGAGCAGAAATCCGAGTGCGGGAGAATTGGGGCCGGTCAGCTCGGGCATCGAGATTGCGATGCTACTGGAATATCAACCCAAATGCTTGCCCAGGAACTGAATACAGCGGCGCCATGAATCGAGATTCGCGACCTGCTTGATCGCGGGAAATCCTTCGATCGTCAAAAGCGGCTGCTCGTGTGATAAACGCCGTAAATTCGCCGCCTTGCCGACAGGCCGGCACCAGTGGTATCTTGCTCACGTGAAGTGGGCGCGTGCCCACTTTTTTGTTGGCGTCGTTTAAACGAACCGTGGAAAAACTTGGGGCTCCGGGGCCGGCTGCCGGAGCGAGCGGAAGAGGTGAGTGCCGATGGTGGCCCTGACGCTTCATCCGACCGCCGAAAAGGTGCTCGGGCTGCTGGCGCCGCACGTCGAACGCCAGGGTTATGAACTGGTTTCGGTGGACTTTCGCAAGGGCACGCGCAATTCGATCCTCCGGCTGCTGGTCGATAAGCCGGGCGGTGGAATCGCACTCAGCGAGCTTGAGAAGCTGAGCCCGACGCTCGGCGATTTGCTCGATGTGTACGATCCGGTCGAAGGTCGCTACACGCTGGAAGTTTCGTCGCCCGGTATAAACCGGCCGCTGCGCAAGCTCGAGCATTTCGAGGCGGTTAAGGGCGAGCGCGTGAAGGTACGGACGCGTCGCGCGCGCGACGGGCAAAAGTCGTTCGTCGGCAAACTGCTGTCGGTGAACGTTGCGGGAATCGAGCTTGACGATGAAACGAGCCGGAAAAGGCTCACGATCGGTTTCAACGAGATGTCTGGAGCGAATTACGAGTACGACTTTGATAAGTAGGCGCATGGAATCATCACTTTCATTCCGCCCCCGTCACCGGGAGCGGCCTAAAACTATTGGCGCGTCTCTCTCTTCGCGCCCCGGGGAGGCACTATGCAGGTCGATCTGAACCGGGTAATCGAGCAGGTCTCCAAGGAAAAAGGCATCGACAAGACGATCGTGATCAACGCGGTCGAGGAAATGATGCATTCGGCGGCGCGCCGCACTTTCGGCCCCGACCGCAATATCGAATCGCGGTTCAATCCCGAGCTTGGCGAGATCGAGCTGTTCGAGATCAAGACGGTCGTCGAAAAAGTGGCCAACTCGGCCGCCGAGGCTGACGTGGCGGAAGCGCGCGCCAAGTACGATCCAGAAGCGGAAGTCGGCGACGAAATCTTGATCAAGCTCGACACTGCCACGATGGGCCGGATCGCGGCGCAGGCGGCCAAGCAGAATCTCATCCAGCATATCCGCGACGCCGAGCGCAAACAGATCTTCAACGAATATAAAGATCGCAAGCTCGAAGTCGTCTCGGGAATCGTGCAGCGCTTCGAGCGCAAGAACATGATCGTGAATCTCGGCCGCACCGAGGCGATCCTTCCCGAGAAGGAGCAGATCCCGCACGAGCGCTATCGCCAGGGCGATCGCATCCGCGCGCTGATACTCGACGTCGATCTGTCGGAGAAAGGGCTTTCGATCGTGCTCTCGCGCACCGCCAACGACTTCCTGATGAAGCTGTTCGAGCAGGAAGTGCCGGAAATTTACGAGGGCATCGTCGAGATTCGCCAGAGCGCCCGCGAGCCCGGCGGACGCGCCAAAGTCGCGGTCTATTCCAAGGATTCCGACGTCGATCCGGTCGGCGCTTGCGTCGGGATGAAGGGCACCCGCGTGCAATCGGTGGTGCAGGAGCTGCGCGGCGAAAAAATCGACATCGTGCCGTGGACCGACGACCAGGCCGAGTTGGTCTGCCGCGCGCTCGCGCCCGCAAAAGTCTCCAAGGTCATTATCGACGAGGACGAGCACGCCATGGAAGTGATCGTGCCCGACGATCAGCTCTCGCTCGCGATTGGAAAGCGCGGCCAGAACGTGCGCCTGGCGCATCGGCTCACCGGATGGAAGCTCGATGTGCGCAGCGAGGCCGAGGCCGAAGAGGAGGCCCGCTCCGCGCGCGCCTCGCTGAACGCGATTCCCGGCATCGGCGACATCAACGCCGAGTTGCTCTACCAGTGGGGCTTCCGCTCGGCCGAGCAATTGTCCGAGGCCGATGAGACCGCCTTCGACGTCGAGGGTATCAGCGCCGAGCGCGCCACCCAGATAATCAACGCGGCGCGCGAGCACGTCGCCAACAAAAAGATTGCGGCGGAAGCCAAGGCCGCCGCTGCGGAAGCTGCCGCCGCGGAGATTGCCGCCGCCGAAGCGCTCGCCGCAACCGAAGCCGAAGGGGCGGAAGCGGCCGCCGCGACAATTGCGGAGGAGCCCGCGCCTGCGGCGAGCGAAGACTCCGCTCCTGCGGCGAGCGAAGATTCCGCTCCCGCGGCGAGCGAAGATGCGGGAGAAAAATCGTAAACTCGAACCGGCTGGAGCGAGCTCCCGAGCGCACCTGCATCGGATGTATGAAAAAAGATTCGAAGTCCGCGATGCTGCGGATTGCGGTCGTGAATGAAAAGGTCGAAGTGGATTTTGAGGCGCGCCGCGCCGGACGCGGCGGTTATTTGCATCCGACGCTCGAATGCGCCGACAGATTCGTCAATTCAAAGGTGAAGGAATTTCGCGCGCTCCGGCGCAAGATCGATCGTTCCGAGCGGCTCATGATCGCCGAGGCAATTAAACGCCGACTGGATAGAAACCTCAAGGTCGAATAGTATAACTGTAATGGCTCGAAAGCGGATCAAAACACTTGCCACTGATTGGGGATTCCCGGTCGAGGATTTGCTCGCCGGATGTGCCCGGCTGAAGCTCGGGCACACTCATTCGGAATCGAGTTTGCTCTCCCCCGAAGAGGCCGATCGGCTCAAGGCCGATCTCGACGAGCAGGCGCATCGCGCGACGATCCTGCGCCGCGAAACCGTGCTCGAAACCAGCAGCGGCAAGATTCTCGAAAAACGCCTCAATGCCACCGTGATGCGCCGGCGTCATGCCGAACCCGGCCAGTCTGCCGGTGGCGCCGATGCCCCCTTTCACTTCGAAGTCGAGCAAGCGGAGAACGAACCGTTCGTCTCGCCGTTCCTCGACGATTCGTCCGCGCCGGAGTCCGAGGCGCCCGCAATCTTCGATGCCTCGCATCATCGCGCACCCGAGCCGGTGGTCGCGGCGCCCGCGCCCGTCGAGGTGATTCCGGAGCCCGACTACGAGGCGCATCCGATCGAGCATGCCGCTCACATCGTCGAACCCGAGCCGGAACCCGAAGCCGTCGAGTCGTTCGCGCCCCAACGTCCTCCGGTCGTCGTCGAGGCCGCGCCCGCGGCGCCGCAAGCTCCGTCATCGAGGTTCGGTTATAGGACCGATCGCGCGCGAGCAGCCGAGTCGGCCCAGCGTGGATCGATCAATCTGACTCGCGGCTCTCAGAGTGGCCCGACGCTCGATGACGGCCAGATGGGACCCAAGGTCCTCGGCAAGATCGATCTGAGACCCAAAGCGCCCGTGCGGCCTGCGTCGCCGGCGTCACGCACTGCCGCTGGCGCGCCGACTGCGCGTCCCGGTCTGACCGGCCGCTTCGCTCCGCAGCCGCAACAGCCCGGTCCCGCCGATGGGATGCCGCAAGTTCCGCCCGATCAGGCGACCAAGCCTGGTGGCGGGCGTGGAATCAAGAAAAAGAAAGTCGTTAAGAAGGGCAGCACCGATCTCGCCGCCGAGCGCGAGATGCGCGGGCTGCGAGTTCCCAAAAAGCGCCGCGCCCTTCCCGGCAAGGAACAGCGAAAGACCGAAATTACCACGCCCAAGGCCTCCAAGCGCGTGGTCCGAATCACCGAGGGCGTTACCGTCGGCGACCTCGGCCGCTCGATGGGCGTCAAGGCCGGCGACCTCATCAAAAAACTGATGGAACTCGGCCAGATGGCGACCCTCAACCAGGTCCTCGACGTCGATACCGCGACACTGCTCGCCGGCGAGTTCGGTTACAGCGTCGAGAACGTTTCCTTCGACGCAGAATCCGCGATCGAGGAAACGCCCGAGGAAACCGTCGTCGGCGAGAGCGTCACCCGGCCGCCGGTCGTTACCGTCATGGGCCACGTCGATCACGGCAAGACCTCGCTGCTCGACGCGATTCGCCACACCAACGTGACCGCGCGCGAGTTCGGCGGAATCACTCAGCACATCGGCGCCTACACCGTCGAGACCAACGGCCGCGCAATAGCGTTCGTCGATACTCCCGGCCATGAAGCGTTCACCGCGATGCGCGCGCGCGGCGCCAAGGTCACCGACATCGTCGTCCTGGTGGTCGCCGCCAACGAAGGGGTGATGCCGCAGACGCAGGAAGCGATCAATCACGCCCGCGCCGCGAAGGTCCCCATCATCGTCGCCATCAACAAAATAGATCTTCCCGACGCCAATCTCGACAACGTCAAGCAGCGCCTGACCCAGGTCGGCCTCGTGCCCGAAGACTACGGCGGCGACACCATCGTCGTGCCGGTCTCGGCCCGCACCGGCGCGGGAATCGACAAGCTGCTTGAGATGATTCTGCTCCAGGCCGACGTGATGGAACTGAAGGCCAACCCGCTTCGCCCCGCGCGCGGCACCATCATCGAATCTCAGCTCGATCGCGGTCGCGGACCGGTCGCCACCGTGCTCATCCAGGAAGGAACGCTCCATCAGGGCGATGCTTTCGTGAGCGGGACCTCGTATGGACGCGTGCGCGCGATGCAAAACCATCTCGGCCAGCGCCTTACCGAGGCCGGCCCCTCGACCCCGGTCGAAATCTTCGGACTCTCGACCGTGCCGGAACCCGGCACCGTGTTTACCGCGGTCGTCGAGGAATCCAAGGCCCGCCAGGTCGCCGAGTACCGCCGCTCCAAGCAGCGCGAAGGCGAACTCGCCAAGACCAGCCGCATCTCGCTCGAAGACTTGAGCCAGCGCCTGGCCGCCGGCGAGGTCAAGGAACTCAAGGTCATCCTGAAGGGCGATGTGCAGGGCTCGGTCGAGGCGCTCGCCGACACGCTCGCGCGGCTATCGACCGACGAGGTCAAGCTGGAAGTGATTCACGGCTCGGCCGGAGCGATCTCCGAAACCGACGTGACGCTCGCGTCGGCTTCCAAAGCCATCATAATCGGCTTTAACATCCGTCCGGAACCGAAGGCCGCGAATCTCGCCGAGAAAGAAGGAGTCGAGATTCGTCTCTACACCGTCATCTACGAAGCAATCAACGACATGCGCGAGGCGATGGAAGGTCTGCTGGCGCCTACCTACCGCGAAAAGCCGCTTGGCCGGGCCGAAGTCCGCAAGATTTTCAACGTTCCCGGCGCGACCGTCGCGGGATGCATGGTTGTCGACGGCAAGATTGTCCGCAGCGCTCGCGCGCGCCTGGTCCGCGATGGGCGCCCGGTATGGGAAGGCAAGTTCGCGACCCTCAAGCGCTTCAAGGACGACGCGCGTGAAGTCGCGCAGGGCTACGAATGCGGTATCGCGCTCGAGAACTTCAACGACGTGAAACCCGACGACATTATCGAAGCCTTCGAGATGGAAGCGATTCTGCGCAAGCTTGCCGCGCCGAAAGCGGAGACTGTGCGCGGCCCGGCCGCGGTCGAAAAACAGCTCCAGACTTGAATCTTGCGCGGTCGTCCCGGACGCGTCGAAGTCGTCGCGTGGAGGAGGGGGCGTATCATGGTCGTCGGCGTTATGCGGCTGACCCTGTTTCTGCCGGAAAACCATTCTCTAAAGGGCAAACGACAGGTGCTGCGCGCGATCAAAGATCGCGTCCGCAACAAGTTTAACGTCTCGATTACCGAGTCGGACGGCCACGATATGTGGCAGCGTGCCGAGTTGGGCATCTGCCAGGTCGGCAGCGATCGCGCCTTCGTGGACAAGGCTCTGCGTGAGGTCGTGAACTTTATCGATTCGCTGGGCCTGGTCCCGCTCGGCGAAGAACAACTCGAGATTATAAACTACTGAAATCATGGCAAGGCAAAGCAGCTGGCATTCCAGTCCCCTCTCCTTGTCCAAGGAGAGGGTTAGGGAGAGGTTTCACGCGAGACTGCCGCAGCCGCGCTGAATTCTTGATACCGGTGAATCAAGGTGCCTGAAGGCCGAAGACCCGAGCGCGTCGCCGAGGCTCTGCTCCGCGAGCTATCCGCGATGCTGATGCGCGATCTCCGCGACCCGCGCCTGCGCGGTATCACGCTCACCGGGGTCAAGATGGACGACGACCTGCGCCACGGCCGCGTCTATTTTTCCCATCTCGAGGGTTCCCCGCGCGCGCCCGCCGCGATCGCGGGCTTCAAGAGCGCGAGCGGATTTATCCGCCGCGAAATAGGCAAAGCGCTCGCGCTCAGATACACGCCCGAGCTGAATTTTGAATTCGATCCCGGACTCGAACGCGCCGCCCGCATCGACGCGCTCCTAAAACAATCCGCCCCCAAGGACTGAGCACCTCCGCTTAATTGAACGTGAAACCCACCGTGGGTTTCACACTTCCCTGGGCAGGGGTAACCCCTGCACCTTAGTATTAGGAGAAGATGCGGGACTTCGTCCCTGTTAGAACGGGTTGAGGGTGGAGGCGCTGGTGAAGTCCGATTCTTACCTCGCCCGTTATTTCACGGGAGAGGCGGCTGGCCGCATCGCGGCCGGTAGGTGAGGGTTCTGCGGCTCAAGATGCAAGTGTGCTACGTCGTTCCCTGCTTATTCTGTATCGTTCGGTCTTTGTGTCATTCTGAAGCGAAAGTTGCTGTAGCGAATCCCGGAACCTTCCAAGCCTCTCTCTATCAGGGAGAGGCCGACGCGCGTCATCGCGCGTCGGGTGAGGGTCTGCTGCAAGGATGCCTTTTCCTTCGCGAGCGCCACAAGCCGCCCGCATCAACACACTACTGAAACAATCCACTCCTCAAAGACTGAGCACTCCCGCTGTGCCATGATCACCACAGCATAAAATGCGCGGTAAGGTGAAGTTTTCCGTCGATTTGCGCGAATTGCGCCAGGACCGGCTCTAGTGCTAGCCAGGCTTGCGTTTGTCCGGATGCGGGAGAGTGTTGCCCTCGACCCGCAGCAGATCGTCGGTCGTGTCGAACCATGAGAGCTTGCTCTCGACGAACTGATGAATCTGCGGGCGAATGCGCTCGGGCTCATCGAAGGTGCCGACCCTCACCGAAAAGTATCTTCCGTCCCTCACCAGCGGATGCGCTTCAGGCCGATACTCGCCGTATAGTCCAGTGCCGCACTTTCCGCAGAAGTGGCTGCTCCCCGATGCCGAAGTGGGATAGACGCTGGGCGTGCCCTTCGTCACCCGGAAAGCATTGCCCGCGACAGCCGCGGTCAGAAGCACAGGAGCACCGCTGCTCCGCCGACACTGATTGCAGTGGCAGTAGATAACATCGAAGACCCGATCGACTTCGTATCGGATCGATTTGCAGACGCATACGCCCGTGAATGGACCATCAATCATGTTGGCTGATTCTAACGCCGGAGAAGGTTTCCGCGCGAGAGCGCTTCTTGAGACTGAGCGCGATTTTCACTTTGTAAGCATCCGCTCACGATCCTCCGGCCGTTCGCCGCGTTCCAGCAACGGCTCCACGTCGCCGGTGATCAATCGAGCGCCGCGATCGTTGCGGATATACATCCACGCCCATTCCACGATCACGAGGAACCGGTTGCGAAATCCAATCAGAAAAAAGATGTGCACGAATAGCCACATCAACCATGCAACGAGGCCGCTCAAATGCAGCCTGCCGAGGTCGGCGACTGCGGCGGCCTTTCCGATTGTTGCGAGCGTCCCCTTGTCCCGGTAACGAAACGGGAGCGTCGGCTCGCCGCGTACGATGCGCGCGATGTTTTTCGCCGCATGCCGCCCTTCCTGCATCGCGGCCGGCGACAGTCCCGGCACCGGCTTTCCGTCCGACTTGATCGCCGCGAGATCGCCTATCACGAACACGGCGTCGGCGCCCGCCACAGAAAGATCCTGATTCACGATTACGCGGCCTGCGCGATCCAACTCCGCACCGAGGCTCTGACCGAGCCTCGATGCGGCCACTCCCGCGGCCCAGATAACCGTGCGCGTGTCGGTTCGCAATCCGCCGTGCGTGACGCCGCGATCGTCTATCGCCGTGACCGGCGACTCGGTGATGACTTCGACTCCCAGCCGCTCCAGTTGCCGCCGCGCGCTCGCCGATGACTCCATAGACATCGCAGGCAGCACGCGCGGACCCGCCTCGATCAGTATGATTCGTGCGCGGCCCGGATCGATTCGCCGAAAGTCACGCTCGAGCACGCGCCGTGATATCTCGGCGAGCGCGCCCGCCATCTCGACCCCGGTCGGCCCCGCGCCGATGATCGCGAACGTCATCCAATTGGCGACTTCATCCGCATCGGTCTCGCGCTCGGCCGCTTCGTAGGCGACCAGCACCCGGCGCCGAATCTCAAGCGCATCCTCGACCGTCTTCAAGCCCGGCGCCGCCCCATGCCATTCCTCGTGGCCGAAGTACGAATGCGTCGCGCCGGCCGCAACGATCAGATAGTCGTACCCAACTTCGCCGTCGATGAGTTGTACAATTTTTTTTGCCGTGTCGATCGAGATCGCTTCGCCGAGAATCACGCTGGCATTGCGCTGACGGCGTAAAATCCGCCGAATCGGCGACGCGATATCGCTCGGATTCAGCGCCGCGGTCGCGACCTGGTAGAGCAGCGGCTGGAACAGATGATGGTTGCGTCTGTCAACCAGCGTCACCCGCACCGGCGCTCTCCTGAGCGCTCGCGCGGCTGCGATTCCTCCGAATCCGCCGCCGATAATCACCACATGCTTTTCAGGGGACGATGCGGGACTCACGATTGCGATCGTATCGGTCCCGTCCGCGCGGATCGAATGCGCAAAAAAAGAAATAAGAGATGCGAAACCTCACGCAGGTTTCGCGCTTCCCGTTGGCTAATCGCGAAACGTCGCGGACGACGTTTCGCTCTGAGAATAGGGGGGAAAACTGCTGAGTCTGCGGCTGCGATTTGTTCAATGCCCTCCGAGCGGATAGGCTCAAAGATCTCCCGATGAATGCAATTGTGCTCGTAGATAAACCCGCCGGCATCTCATCGGCCGACGTGGTCCGGCGCATCAAGTCGCGGGTCAAGCCGGCGCGGGTCGGACATCTCGGCACGCTCGATCCCTTCGCGACTGGATTGCTGCCGATCATGATCGGCGAGGCGACCAAGCTCGCGCCATTTATCGGCGGTGGCGATAAAACATATGCGGGCCTGATCCGGCTCGGTACCGAGACTGACACCCTGGATCGCGATGGCGCCGTCGTTCGCAGCGCCGAGGTGCCCGCCATATCGCCTGAAAAAATTGCAGAGGTCGTGGCGCGATTCACCGGCGTGATCGATCAGGTTCCTCCAGTGTACTCAGCGATCAAACGCGCCGGCGTTCCGCTTTATCGGCTCGCGCGCCGGGGCGAGAGCGTCGAACCTCCCACTGTCCGCCGCGTCGAGATTAAGCGCCTCGAGCTCGCCCGCGATGCCACGAGTGCCGACGCCATTCGATTCGTCGCGGTATGCACTCCCGGCACGTACGCGCGGGCGCTCGCGCGGGATATCGGCGTCGCGCTCGGCACAGTCGCGCATCTCGAGGAACTCCGCCGCACCCGCAACGGCGCGTTCTCAATAGCCGACGCGTCCACCCTGGATGACGTCATCGCGGCGCTCGATTCCGGCGCGCCGATCCCTCGGATTCTCAGTTTGCGCGCGGCGCTTCCGGACACACCCGAGCTCACCGTCGATGCGGTTGTTGAGGCTCGGCTCCGCAACGGCGATTCGCGAGCGCTCGATTCGATTGCGCCGCCGGGCACCAGGCTGTTCAAGGTAGTCTCCGCGGCAGGCGAGCTGATTGCGATCGCACGGACATCTTCGCGCGTCACGGCGATCATCGAGCGAATCTTCAATCCGGAAGGCGCGCATACCTGATTCCCGACTCCGCCGGTTTCACCGAATATCGGATCGAAGCGTCGTCCGCGGCGTTTTGCGATTAACCAACGGGAAGCGCCCTTCGGCTTCGCTCAGGGTAAACTCCACCTGCGTGAGGTTTCGCATTTCTTTTTTGGTTTTTCCCTGAAATAACCCTACCTTTACTCCGCTGACCGGCTCTGTTAATTTGGGCGGCTAAAGATAAAGGAAAAGGGAAAGTAAGAACTCCGAATGCCTCTTCCAGCAACCCGTAAGCGGGAAGTCATACAAGCCAACGCTCGAACCAGCAATGACAGCGGCTCGCCTGAGGTCCAGGTCGCGCTGCTCTCGGCCCGGATCGACCAGTTGACCGAGCATCTCGCGGCGCACAAGAAGGATCATCATACGCGCCGTGGACTGTTGCGCCTGGTCGGCAAGCGTCGTCGGCTGCTTGATTACCTGCATTCGCGCGATTTCTCGCGCTACAAAGGGTTGATCGAAAAGCTGGGTATCCGGAGATAGGCTGTGCAATCTGCCGCGCCGCCCGCAACATTCGGGCGCGCGGGCCTTGGCCGGCCGCCCGGCCGGCAGAAAGGCGCGCCCCCTGCGGCGCCTCGCGGGACTTAAAACCGCAATCGTCGCGCCGCCTCAGTCCTCCCTCAGGTATCATCGCATGTATCAGAAACTCGAAATTGATTTTGCCGGGCGTAAACTCTCGCTCGAAACAGGCCGGCTCGCCCGGCAGGCGCATGGCGCGGTGCTCGCCACCTATGGCGATACCGTGGTGCTTGCGACCGCTGTCTCGCAGTACGACGCTCGCCCCAACATGGACTTTCTGCCGCTCACGGTGGACTACGTCGAAAAGACTTTCGCCGCGGGCAAAATTCCCGGCGGTTTTTTCAAGCGCGAGGGACGCGCCTCCGAAAAGGAAATTCTGACCTCGCGGTTGATCGATCGCTCGATGCGCCCGCTGTTTCCCAAGGGCTACGATCGCGAAACCCAAATCATCGTGACCGTCCTCTCCGCCGATCGCGACAACGATCCCGACATGCTCTCGCTGATAGCGGCGTCGGCGGCGCTCGGAGTTTCCGATATTCCCCACAAAGGACCGGTCGCGAGCGTCCGGATGGGGCGGGTGGACGGCAAAATCGTCGTCAATCCAACCCACGGCGATCTGGAAGGTAGCGATGTGTCGCTGGTCGTCGCGGCTAATCCCGAGTCGATCATGATGCTCGAAGGCGGCGCGCATATCGTCGATGAAGAGACCATCCTCGAAGCACTTTTCACAGCGCATGAAGCGATGCACCCGATCTTCGCCATGCAGGAAGAGTTGCGCCGGCGCGCGGGCAAGCCCAAGCGCGAATTCGTGCCCAAGGAGCGCGACAGTGCGCTGCTTGCGGCGGTGGAAAAAAATATCGGCGGAAGTATGGAAAAGGCGCTCGCAATCAAGGGCAAAAAGGAGCGCGCGGCGGGACTCTACGCGCTCAGCGACAAGGCCGTTGCCGAGCTTGGCGAGAAGTTTCCCGACCGCGTTGCGGAAATCGTGGACGCGTGCGACTACCTGGTGCGGATGCGGGTGCGAATGTCGATTCTGGACGACGACAAGCGAATCGACGATCGCAAATCCACCGACATTCGCCAGCTCAGCGCCGAGGTCCAGGTGCTGCCGCGCACCCATGGCTCCGCGGTCTTCACCCGCGGCGAGACCCAGGCGCTCGCGACCGTCACGCTCGGCACCTCGTCCGACGAACAGAAGATCGACGCGTTGCTCGGCGAGCGTTTCAAAAAATTCCTGCTGCATTACAACTTCCCCCCGTTCTCAACCGGCGAAGTGAAATTTCTGCGCGCTCCGTCTCGGCGCGAAATCGGCCACGGTGCGCTCGCCGAACGCGCACTCGCGCCGATCCTTCCGGATGAAGCCGACTTCCCGTACACGATTCGGGTCGTGTCGGAAGTGCTCGAGTCCAACGGCAGCTCCTCGATGGCCACGGTCTGCGGCGGCAGCCTCGCCCTGATGGACGCCGGCGTGCCTATTAAGGCCGCGGTCGCGGGAATCGCGATGGGCCTGGTCAAGGAAGGCGACCAGGTCCGCGTCATCACCGACATCCTGGGCGACGAGGATCATCTCGGCGACATGGACTTCAAAGTGGCCGGCACCAAGGAAGGCGTGACCGCGATCCAGATGGACAACAAGGCCGGCGGGGTCTCCAAGGACATCATGCGCCAGGCGCTGCATCAGGCCCGCGACGCGCGGCTGTTCGTGCTCGGCGTGATGGAAAAGGCGCTCGCTTCACCGCGCAAAGACGTCTCGTCCTACGCGCCGCGAATCGTCACCCTGCATATCAAGCCCGACAAGATCCGCGAAGTGATCGGACCGGGCGGCAAGGTTATCCGCGGCCTGGTCGAGCAGACCGGCTGCAAGATTGATATCGAAGATGACGGAACCGTGTTGATCGCGTCGGCCGACGGGGTCGCGATGCAAAAGGCGATCGATATGATCCAGGCGATCACCGCGGAGCCGGAAATCGGCAAGATCTATCACGGCACGGTCCGCAAAATCGTCGAGTTCGGCGCCTTCGTCGAGATCATGCCCGGCACCGACGGCTTGCTCCACATCTCGCAAATTTCGACCGAGCGGATCCGGCGCGTCGAGGACGTCCTGCACGAGGGCGACGAAATCGACGTGAAGGTGCTCGACGTCGATCGCAGCGGCAAAATCCGGCTCTCGCTTCGCGAGGCGAAGCAGGATCAGGGGCCCAAAGGCAACTAGCGCAAGCATGATTCAAAAAAGCGTCCTTGCAAACGGCGTGCGGATTCTGACCGAGGCGATGCCGCAGGTGGTGTCCTCGTCGATCGGAATATGGGTCGAGAACGGCTCCCGCTACGAGGCGCCCGCCGAGAACGGGGTCTCCCACTTCATCGAGCATCTGCTCTTCAAGGGCACCAAAAAGCGCACCGCCGCGCAAATCGCCGAGGCTTTCGACAGCGTCGGCGGCGTGCTCAACGCGTTCACCGGCAAGGAGTACACCTGCTACTACGCCAAGGTGCTCGGCAAGGACCTCGAGATGGCGACCGAGGTGCTCGCCGATATCTTTCTCGAGTCGGTGTTAGATCCCGCCGAAATCGAACGCGAGCGCCAGGTCGTCTTGCAGGAAATCTCGCAGGCCGAGGACACCCCCGACGATTTCATCCACGACCTGTTCACCGAAAACTTCTGGAAGGGTCATCCGCTCGCGTTGCCGATTTTCGGCTCGGTCGAGACGGTCAACAAGATCGACCGCGATCTGCTGACTTCGTTCATGGCTGCGCGCTACCGCTCGAGCCGGGTCTTTATCGCCGCCGCCGGCCAGGTCGAGCACGAGCGTCTGACCGCGAAATGCGCCGGGTTGTTCGGCGTGATTGCGGGTAACGGCAAAGTGGAGAAAATCTCGCCGCCGGTCAATCATCCGCTGGTGCTGAATCGCGAGAAGAAACTCGAGCAGGCGCACATCTGCATCGGCGGCCCCGGTATCAGCACAGTGCATCCGCTCCGCTACGCCGGCTTCGTGCTCAATACCGCGCTCGGCGGCGGGATGTCGTCGCGGCTGTTCCAGGAAGTCCGCGAGAAGCGCGGCCGCGTTTACAGCATCTACTCGTTCATCTCGTCGTTCATCGATTCCGGTTACTTCGGCGTGTACGCGGGAACCAATCCCGAATGGGTGGACGAAGTGCTCGAAGTGACGGTCGCAGAGCTCCGCAAAGTCGAACACGACGGCCTCGCGCCCACCGAGCTTGCGCGCGCCAAGAGCCAGCTTCAGGGCAACATGCTGCTCGGGATGGAATCGACCGACAGCCGCATGAATCGGCTCGCCCGCAACGAGATCTCGTTTCGCCGCGACGTTCCGCTCGAGGAATTGTCGGACGGGATCGAGGCGGTCACCAACAACAATGTCGTCGAGCTGGCTTCGTCGTGGTTCAAGCCCGAAAAGCTCGCGATGGTTCTGCTTGGCGATCTGAAGGGCCGCAAACTCGGCGCCGAAGTCTTCGCCCCGCTCGCATAATCCGCAGATCTTCCCTCCGCCCGTTCCGTTGAGAGCTTGCCAACGCGGCCGATTCGCCTTACGAGATTGGAGCGATGCCACCGACTCTCAAAATCGCGCGAGTGCGCAAAAGTCCAACCCCGATGCCCGCCTATCAGAGCGAGCACGCGGCCGGAATCGATCTGATGGCCGATGTCGGCGCGCCAATCGAGATGGCGCCGCGCGAGCGGAGAGCAATCCCGACCGGCATCGCGGTCGAGATTCCGGTTGGGTACGAGGGGCAGGTGCGCCCGCGCAGCGGCCGCGCGATCAAGGACGGTCTCACCCTGGTAAACTCGCCGGGAACCATCGATGCCGACTATCGCGGCGAAGTAAAAGTGTTGCTGATCAACCTGGGCGAACAGTCGATCCTGATAAATCCCGGCGATCGGATCGCCCAGCTCGTTATCGCGCCGGTCGTTCGCGCCGAGATTGTCGAGGTCGATGAACTCGCGCCCACTTCGCGCGGACCCGGCGGCTTCGGACATACCGGCCGCTAGTATCGCGCGCCCTCTCGATTGCGCGGCTGAGACCACGTAATTTATTGATATCGCTATTTTTCGTATCAGCATTGGGCGCGTGAAAAAGTGAAAAAGTGAAAAAGTGAAAAACGTGAATCCCAAGTTTCGGTGAAAGAAAAACAAACCGATACCGACGCGGCTCTGACCGCGGTGACGCCTATAGACGGCCGCTACCGCGCGCGCACTCGGGCATTGGAAGCCTACTTCAGCGAGCTGGCGCTGATTCGCTACCGGGTCCGTGTCGAGATCGAATGGTATCTCTCACTCGCCGCCGATCCCGCGATCGTCGCACTCAAGCCGATCGCACCCACGAACGCGAAAAAGCTCCGCGCCGTTTACGAGGACTTCGCGCTCGACGACGCGCGCCGCGTCAAGGAACTCGAAGCGACCACCAATCACGACGTCAAGGCGGTCGAGTACTTCGTCAAAGAACGAGTCGCCGCAATCGATTCGAAGCTCCCGGTCGAGATGGTGCATTTCGCGTGTACCTCGGAGGACATCAACAATCTTGCCTACGCGCTGATCTTGCAGGAGTTCGCCGCGAACGATCTGACTGCACGGATCGAAGCGGCAATCGCGCCGATCATCAAGCTGGCGTATCGCTACAAGTCGCTCCCGATGCTCGCGCGGACGCACGGCCAGGAAGCCTCGCCGACGACGGTCGGCAAGGAGATGGCGATTTTCGCGATGCGGCTCACGCGCCAGCTCGGGCAGCTTAAGCGCCAGGAATTTCTCGGCAAGCTCAACGGCGCGGTCGGCAACTTCAACGCACATCACTTCGCGCATCCCGAAGTCGATTGGATCGCGCACTCCCAAAATTTCGTGCAGAGACTCGGGCTGACCTGGAATCCACTGACCACCCAAATAGAGAGCCACGACTTCATCGCCGAGCTGTTCGGGATCATGATGCGAATCGACACGATCCTGCTCGGATTCTGCCGCGACATGTGGAGCTACATCTCGATTGGCTACTTCGTTCAGCAAGTCGTGGCCGGCGAGACCGGCTCGTCGGTGATGCCGCATAAAGTCAATCCGATCGATTTCGAAAACTGCGAGGGCAATTTGGGAATTGCCAACGCGTTGTTCCAACATCTCGCTGACAAGCTTCCGATCTCGCGATGGCAGCGCGATCTGACCGACAGCACCGCGATTCGTTCGATGGGAACGGCGTTCGGGCACATGGTGGTCGCGCTAAAATCGCTCGAGCGCGGACTCGCGCGAGTCGAAGTCAACGAGGCCCGTATCGCGGAGGATCTCGACGCCGAGCAGGCGTGGGAAGTCGTCGCCGAAGCGATTCAGACTCTCATGCGCCGGCATGGGATGCCGCGGCCGTACGAGACGCTCAAGGAACTGACCCGCGGGCGGCGAATCGATCGGCGTGTGATCGAAGAGTTCATCGCGTCGCTGCCGCTCGACGAGGGCGCGCGAAAAGCGCTGCGCGAGTTGAATCCGCGCAACTATGTCGGGTTGGCCGCGAAACTGGTCGAGCGCTTCGCGCCGCCGGCTCCGAAATCGGGCAGTTGAGGAGATCTATCCACATCGTGACCTTATCGTGATATTCGCGCGATGTGCATAATCGGAAAAGATTTGTGGATAACGGCGCGGGACTTCGTTGTCCTGCGGCAACCGACCGGTAAGATGATTACCTTAAGATCGTCCGCACTGCGCCCAAGGGAGAACGAAGCGTGGAAACGACTCCGCAGAAACTCGAGATGTTTTACGAGGGCAAGGCGAAGAAGCTCTATTCCACGTCCGACCCCGACCTCGTAATCGCCTACTTCAAAGACGACGCGACCGCGTTCAACGGCAAGAAACGCGACACCATCGAGGACAAGGGCGTGATGAACAACCGGATCTCCGAGTTGTTCTTTATCCTGCTCGAGAAGCATGGCGTGAAGACGCATTTCGTCCGCCGCCTGAACGATCGCGAGATGCTGTGCAAGCGCCTGGACATCATCCCGGTCGAAACTGTGGTCAGGAATATCATTGCAGGCTCGATGGCGAAGCGGCTAGGACGCGAAGAGGGCGAACCGCTGAAGCATCCGATCGTCGAGTACTACTACAAATCAGATCAGCTCGGCGATCCGCTGATTCTCGGCGAGCATGCGATTGCGTTCGGATGGGCGACGGCGGAGGAACTCAAAAAAATCGATGCTAATGCGCTCAAGGTCGATGAAGTATTGACCAAATTCCTCGACGAGCGCGGCGTCATCCTGGTCGATTTCAAGCTCGAGTTCGGGCGCCATCATGGTGAAATCCTGCTCGGCGACGAAATCTGCCCCGACACCTGCCGCTTCTGGGACAAGGCGACGCGGCAGAAACTCGACAAGGATCGGTTCCGGCGCGATTTGGGCGGCGTGGAGGAGGCCTATCACGAGATGCTCCGCAGGGTAGAGAGCTGACGTCGGCGCGCACGTGAACGAAAAGCGAATCGAGGATTTGAGTTGCAAGTAAGAGTCTTCGTCACGCCGCGCAAGGGAATTCTCGATCCACAGGGCCGCGCGGTCGAAAGTTCGCTGCATAGTCTCGGCTTCAAAAATGTCTCGGGCGTCAAAGTCGGCAAATATATCCTGCTCGAAGTCGAGGCGCGGACCCCGTCGGAGGCGCGTGACGAAGCAAAAAAAATGTGCGAGGCGCTGCTCGCCAACCCCGTGATCGAAGATTTTCGTTTCGAGGTCGATGGCGAATGAAGTGGGGCGTCGTACGGTTCCCCGGCTCGCTCGACGACGGTGACTCATTGTACGCGCTCGCGGACGTGATGGGCCAGGACGCGCGCATCCTGTGGCACAAGGACACCACGCTCGGCGGCGCTGAATGCGTGCTGCTGCCGGGCGGATTCAGCTACGGCGATTACCTGCGCACCGGCGCTATTGCGCGCTTCTCGCCGATAATGAAGAGCGTCGCGAAATTCGCCGCCGATGGCGGACTCGTGATCGGCACCTGCAACGGATTTCAGATTCTGTGCGAGGCGCATCTGCTGCCCGGCGCGCTCACGCGCAACCGCTCGCTCTCGTTCATATGCGAGTGGGTCTGGCTTCGGGTCGAGAACGCGAAGACGCCGTTTACCCGCGCGGCGAAGCAGGGCGACCTGCTGCGGCTTCCGATCAAACACGGCGAGGGACTTTACGTCGCGCCCGAAGATGAACTCCGCCAGATGGAGGAGCGCGGACAGGTGATTTTGCGCTACGTCGATTCGGAGGGCCGCGAGACCGAGTCCGCCAATCCGAACGGCTCGATGCGCGCGATAGCGGGCGTGGCCAACGAGCGATTCAACGTGTTCGGCCTGATGCCGCATCCCGAGCACGCGGTGGAACCGATGCTCGGCGGAACCGACGGTCTCAAGATATTTCAATCGATAGCCGGGAGCGCGCGATGAGCGAGCGCGCGCCGGCCGCTCTCCCCGGCGAACCGAAAGTGGATCTCGAGCAAGGCCGCGCGCACGGCCTTGCCGCCGACGAGTATCGCAAGATTGAGCAAATCATCGGGCGCACTCCGACCTATACGGAGTTGGGCGTTTTTTCGGTCATGTGGTCGGAGCATTGCTCGTACAAGTCTTCGCGCCGCCATCTGAAGACGCTGCCGTCGAAGAGCGAACTGGTGGTGCAGGGGCCGGGCGAGAACGCCGGCGCGATCGACGTGGGCGACGGATGGGCCGCGGTTTTCAAAATCGAGAGCCACAACCATCCGTCGTTCGTCGAGCCGTACCAAGGCGCGGCGACCGGCGTCGGCGGAATTTTGCGCGACATCTTTACGATGGGCGCGCGGCCGATCGCGAGCATGGACTCGCTCAAGTTCGGCTCGTTCGACCATCCCCGCACCCGCTACCTGCTCGGCGGCGTGGTCGGCGGAATCGGCGGCTACGGCAACTGCGTCGGAGTGCCGACGGTCGCGGGCGAAGTAATGTTCGACGCGGCGTACAACGAAAATATCCTGGTCAACGCGTTCTGTCTCGGCCTGGTGCGCAAAGACGAGATGATGAGCGCGCGGGCGCGCGGTCCCGGTAATCCGGTGTTGTACGTTGGCTCTGCGACGGGACGCGACGGAATTCATGGTGCGTCGATGGCCTCGGCAGAGTTTGACAAGGAGAGCGAAGCCAAGCGTCCGGCGGTGCAGGTCGGGGACCCCTTCACGGAGAAACTGCTGATCGAGGCATGCCTGGAAGCCGGCAGGACCGGCGCGATCGTGGCGATCCAGGACATGGGTGCGGCGGGACTCACGTCGTCGTCGAGCGAGATGGCGGATCGGGGCGGACTCGGGATCGAACTCGATCTCGATTTGGTGCCGCTTCGCGAAGCGGGACTGACCCCGTATGAAATTCTGCTTTCCGAGTCGCAGGAGAGGATGCTGATTGTCGCCGAGCGCGGGCGCGAGGCCGAGCTGCAGGCGGTGTTCGAAAAGTGGGACCTGCACGCGGTGGTGATCGGCCATGTGACCGACGACCGGCGATGGCGGATGCGCTGGCATGGGCAGGTCGTCGCGGACATCCCGGTTGCGTCGCTCGCGGCAGACGCGCCGCTATACGATCGGCCGGCCGCAGCGCCGAAGATTCAGCCGGTAAGAAAGCCGCCCTCCAGCGAACCGCATCCGACACCGGCGAAAGCGCTTCGCGCGTTGCTCGATAGTCCCAACGTCGGGTCGAAGAAGTGGGTCTTTCGCCAATACGACTCTCTTGTGCAGAGCAACACGGTCGAGGGACCCGGCAGCGACGCCGCGGTGCTTCGAATCAAGAATTCGCGGCGGGGGATCGCGCTCAAGGTCGATTCGAATCCGCGCGCGTGCGCGCTAGATCCGTACCTGGGCGCGGTCGGCACGGTATGCGAAGCAGTCCGAAACGTTGCGTGCGCGGGTGCGCGGCCGGTGGGAATCACCAATTGCCTGAACTACGGCAATCCGGAGCGGCCCGAAGTGATGTGGCAATTTATCCGCGGGGTCGAGGCACTCCGCGATGCGTCGCTGGCGTTTGGCGCGCCGGTAGTCAGCGGCAACGTGAGTTTTTACAACGAGACCGAAGGCCGCGCGATTCCGCCCACGCCGACTATCGCGGTGCTGGGCGTGATGCTCGACGTGTCGAAGCATGTGACCCAGTTTTTCAAAAATCCCGGTGATGTAATTGCGTTGGTCCGCACGGCGCGGCCGTCGCTCGCCGCGAGCGAGTACTCGGCAATCTTCGGAATCGACGGCGGGCCGCTCGGTTCAATCGATCTTGCGCGCGAGGCGGCGCTGGTCGAGGGGCTGGTTGCTGGCGCCGAAGGGGGGCTGATAAGATCGGCTCACGATATCGCCGAGGGCGGGCTTGTCGTGGCTATCGCCGAGGCCTGTTTCAATCCGCGGGCGATTCTGGGAGCCGAAGTCGAACTTGGGCGCGCTGGAAACGCTGACGCGGTTGATTTTTTTGGCGAGGGCGCATCGACGGTGTTGCTGTCGATGGCCGAGGGCGACATAGCGGAGGTCGAGCGATCGTTTGCATCGCGCGGGCTTGAATTCGCAGTTATCGGGCGCGTAACAAGCGAGCACCGGCTCAAGATTGGCACGGCGCTCGACGAGGACGTTTCGGAGCTGATGCGAATTTACGAAAACGCGATTCCGAGGAGGCTAGCCGGCGGTGACTGAAGAAGACGCGGTCATAGCGGTCGAAGAATCGGACATCGAATCGGACTTCGAAGAATCTAACCTCGATGTTTTCCACGAGGAATGCGGCGTCTTCGGCGTGTATCGGCATCCCGAGGCGGCCAACCTCGCGTACTTGGGGCTGTACGCGCAGCAGCATCGCGGGCAGGAATCGGCGGGGATTGTCTCGTCCAACGGCAGGTCGCTGATCTCGCATCGCGGGATGGGGCTGGTCGCCGACGTCTTCAACAACACGATCATCGCCAAACTCGAAGGCACCAGCGCGATCGGACATAACCGCTACTCGACGACCGGCTCGACTACGATCAACAACTGCCAGCCGCTGGTCGGAGAGTATGCGCACGGCGCGCTGGCGCTCGCGCACAATGGCAACCTGGTCAATTTCAAGGAACTGCGCGAGCGGCTGGAGTCGAGCGGATCGCTCTTTCAGTCGTCGTCGGACAGCGAGGTGATGATTCATCTGATCGCGGCGTCGCGCGCGCCCACGCTGTCCGAGCGGGTGGCAGAGGCGCTGGCGCAGGTGCGCGGCGCGTACTCGCTGGTGGTGCTGACCGAAGACGCGATGCTTGCGGTGCGCGATCCGCATGGGTTCCGTCCGCTGGTGCTCGGACAACTGAATGGCGCAACGATAGTGGCGTCGGAGACCTGCGCGCTCGACCTGGTGCGCGCCGAGTATATTCGCGAGATCAATCCCGGTGAGATGATCGTCGTCGATGACAGCGGGATGCGTTCGCTGAGTCCGTTTGCGCATGCGCCGGCCAAGCGATGCATTTTCGAGTACGTATATTTCTCCCGCCCCGACAGCCAGGTGTACGGGCGCAGCGTGTACCAGGTGCGAAAGCAGCAGGGCCGCGCGCTCGCGCGCGAAGCTCCCGCGGTTGCGGATATCGTGGTGCCGGTGCCCGACTCGGGCACGCCCGCGGCGCTCGGCTATGCGGAGGAATCGGGAATTCCGTTCGAGATGGGACTGGTGCGCAGCCACTACGTCGGGCGCACGTTTATCGAGCCGCGCCAGTCGATTCGCCATTTCGGCGTGAAGATCAAGTTCAACCCGGTGGCCGAATTGTTGCGCGGCAAGCGAATCGTGCTGATCGAGGACTCGCTGGTGCGCGGGACCACGCTCAGAAAAGTGATCCCGATGCTCCGGCAGGCGGGCGCCCGCGAAGTACACATGCGCATCGCGGCGCCGCCGACCACGAACTCGTGCTTTTACGGAATCGACACACCCACGCGCGAGGAACTGCTCGCATCGTCGCACTCGATCGAACAGATTCGCCGTCACATCACGGCCGACTCGCTGGCCTATCTAAGTTGGGACGGCCTCTACTCGTTCAATGGCGAGAGCCGCGAGGGATTTTGCGACGCCTGCTTCACCGGCAATTATCCGGTTGAGATTCCAAGCGACAACGGCCCCTCGCAGTTGCATCTGTTTCTCGCCAATGAAGACGGGCTGAAGGACGACCGCCGCTAACGCCCGCGCGGTGGCAGCACCTCACCCCTCGCGATCGGCTCGATGCCTCGCCGTCTGCCTCCAATACCTCGCCCGTTATGTTTACGGGAGAGGAGGCCGGCCGCCTTGCGGCCGGTAGGTGAGGGTTCTGGATCGATCGCCGTTTCATCTCCGCGTTCAAATGTGCGATTGTCGAGCGATGGCCGATCTCACGCCGCCGCGACTGATAGGAAGAAACCGCTCAATCGTTCGCGCGCACTCCGCTGCGATTAGACCGACGCTGAGAAGCGGCTCTGGTCGATCCTCCAAAATCGGAAGCTTGGTGGCTGGAAGTTCCGCAGACAGGTTGCGATCGACGCGTTCATTGTCGATTTCTGCTGCATCGGTGCAAGGCTGATCGTCGAACTCGATGGAGAACAGCACGCAGACGCGCAAAAGCGCTACGACGATCGCGCAGAACCCTCACCTGCCGGCCGCAAGGCGGCCGGCCCCCTCTCCCGTGAAATAACGGGCGAGGTAAGAAGGGCCGCTTTCGTCGGAGAACTAGCGGCTCTCAAGCTCCTGGTCGATCACTGACTCGAATGCTGAAGGCGGCTGTGCGCCACTCATCGAATGGCCACCTACTATGAAGTAGGGTGTCCCGCTCGCACCGGCCATCTCGCCCTGCGTCCGATCGGCGACTACGGCACTCTTGTACTTGTGCTCATCGAGACACGCATCGAAACTTGCGCGGTCCAGCCCAAGCTGCGCCGCAGCCGTCTTTAATGCAGGCGTCGAGAGTCCCGACGGATTTTCAAAGAGCGCGTCATGATAGGCCCAGAACTGGCCCTGCTCATTGGCGCATCGCGCCGCCATGGCTTCTTCCATGGCGTGTTGATGAAAAGACAACGGGAAATCCATGTACACCAGCCGCACCCGGTCGCCATACTTTTTCAGCACTTGCCTGAGTGAACTTTCCGCCTGGCGGCAATACGGGCACTGGAAGTCGGAGTATTCCACGATCGTTATCGACGCGTTGTCGCCGCCGAGCTGCGGATGGTCTGCGCTCACCTGGCGGTCTTGCGAACTCGAGTGACGCGCAGGTTCTGAGTCATCACTGCCACCGGACGAAGGTACCCGAACCCAATTGTCCTGGACCAGCAGGACGCCCGCGCTATCGGGTCCTGCCCATACCGCAGCAGAGATCGGCATTACGGCGCCGGCGATCGCCGCCACAATAAAATTAGCTGCCTTTCGCAATAAATCTTTCCCCCGCAGACAATGCGGCTAGTACTCTATGGTCGCCTCATAATCGAGACAAGGTTGCGCTCGCAAGCGGTTGGCAGAACCCTCACCTAACCTCTCCCGTGAAATAAGGCGAGTATAACGGACTTGACACCTAACGACTTAGCGCCGTATAACGTCGCATGGCATGGTGCGACGGCGTTCGGAGTTACCTTTCGCGATATACCCTGTTCGGCGTGTTTCTCGACAGAATCCGGGCACGCTGGGCCGACATGATAATGGGCGCAGGGGTTAGCGCTGTCTTGATATTCGTTATAACGAATCTATTCGGACTTTCGTCCTTTTGGCTATTCCTGTTTTTTATCGGGGCATTCTGCGTAGGAGCTTACGCAGCTTGGCGCGCCGAATATGTACCCTACGATCTGATTCCGGTTGTTGATGGCCCAATAGCGATTTCAACCGAGACGAAGTTAGACGAACGGCACGTTGTACAAAGCTCGGTAGTGATCCGATTTACGATGTCAGTGCGAAACGCTGGCGAGCCGACGATTGCCGAGAATTGGAAACTTGAAATTCCGAAACTTGTGCCTGGCCTCTTATTCGAACCGTTCGGCGTGTCCTATCCCGATGGAGATTGTTCCTGCAATGAGATTCCAACCGGGGCTCTCAGGCATGTAGAGCTACGATTCCGACTTGATGGCGACTATCCAGAGAGGATAAAGAAGCTTGGCGTACGGGCCGATTTCGCAGTTCACTTTCGAGACGTAAAACAAAAGCCCCATCTCTGCCAATTCATCGCATAGATTTCTTTGCTGCTTTAGGTCGCTTCTTGCGCTTCGCTGGGTTCACTGGCGGAGTTCTTAACATCCGCTTCAACGCATCCTCAAAGCTGAGGGGATGGAGCGACACCGGCTTGTCGTCTTCTTGCTTGGGCATAGATTATCCGTCAATTCTTAGCTGATTTTACCGCGTGCCTGCTACGAGAATGAAATGGAATACCCGGATACTTTGAAGCCGAGCGTCTCACTCCGGCACTTTTTTCATCCAAATTGGCACGCGCGCGGTGTGCAAAAGTCGGTTTATGAACACATCCAGCGAGCGCGCGACAACAGCCGCGACATTCAAAATCATACCGCTGCTCGATGGCATGCGCCTATGCGACGCGTTTGAGACGATCGAACAAGTTAGGCGCATGCTCATGACAAGCCACAAAGTTGATGCGGCGAACACAAATCTCAAGGCTTTCCGAAAAGAATTTGAGAGCGCTCCTTATCGATAAGTTTTAAGGCCCTACCGATACCGTCCTCGCTGGTCCACGTACCTTTTTGAGAATCCTCAGATTGAAGGGATTTCGCTAGGGTTAAGACTTGAGCGACGTAAACGTCTTCAATAAGACGGCGGTCGTTGTCGGTCATTTTGGCTTGATACCCCCTTTGCTTTTTAGCGGTGATTTCCCATGCTAGCGACCGCGATTTCGTGCAGCAAGCGGAGTGTGGCGCGTTGCGAAAAGTTCCAACTGTATCGGTCTGGTATGCGGCTGAAGCGCCCGCCAGTTCGGTCGCTTCAGCATCCTCTTATTGCCGCTCTGAAAATGTCGGGATTTTTCCGGTTGTTAAATCTCCACTGAAATTCATTCAGATAAAGCGGCAGATATTTCTTGCTCACGTTGTGGTACGTGCCGATGATTCCGCGCTTCAAGAGCGACCAGAAACTTTCGATGTTATTGGTATGAACCAATCCGCGAACGTACTCATGATCGCGATGGTTCACGGTCTGGTGCGGCAGATTTTGCCAGCGCTCAAGGTATTGATAGCCGGAGTGTTCATCGGTCGCAACCAGCGAGACTTTCTTGCTGACCGTTTCAGCGACGAACCGGCTCATCGTCGGCATATCTGCATTCTCGATCATCTTGCAGACCACGTTACCTTTGCGCGCAATCGCGCCGATCACCGGAGTCTTATCCCATCCGCCAGTCTTGTGGTGTTTCTTGCCCCAATGGCGATTGGTGTCCTTCCCGCCGATGTAGGTTTCGTCCACTTCAACTTCGCCCATCAGTTGAGAAAACGAATCGTCTTTGAACATCGCGCGCACGCGATGGCAAATGTAGAAGGCGGTTTTGTACGCTGTCGGCCTACCATCCTCTTGCAGCATCCGCTGGACCTGCAACGCGCTCATAACCTTCTTGCTCTGGCAAATGAGATAGATCACCTCGAACCAAATCGGCAGTGGGTAATTGGTATTTTCAAAGACGGTGCCGACCAGCGGCGAAAAGCGATAGCCGTTTTTCTTGCAGACCAGCACTTCGCCAGTTTGCTCGTTCACGCTTTCTTTGCCGCTCTTACATACCCAATTCCAAGCGCGATGTTTGATCTTGAAAACCCTTTCATTGCCGCAGCGTGGGCAACGGACACCATCGGGCCAGCGAAGGCTGACCAACAATTTCATGCACGCATCTTGTGTTTTGTACTGCTCGTGAATTTGTCGAAGGCTGATCATGAACAGACTTTACACCTAAATCGGTCTTGGTGTCAAGTCCGTTATACTCGCCTGAAATAACGGGCGAGGTAAGACAAACTAGGGTTCGGAGGCGACGATATCCTGCACGAACTGATTCATCGCGCGTCGCGAGACCAGGACGCAGATGAAACCGCCGTGCGGATAACTCAGGCAGATCCTGTAGCCCCGGTACTCGTAGTAGTTGTGTCCGCCGATCACGCGG